>JBATYS010000174.1:0-8365 GCA_049674205.1 Candidatus Aminicenantaceae bacterium | reverse complement strand
AATTTTCTCCCCCGCCATAGATAATAAATCGCTGGAATCACGATAAGAGTGAGGAACGTTGAAGTGATCAGACCTCCGACCATTGGTGCTGCTATACGTTTCATCACCTGTGAACCGGTTCCGTGCCCCCACATAATGGGCAACAATCCCATAATAGTCGTAGTGACGGTCATGAGTTTCGGCCGCACTCGCTCCACAGCTCCATGTACGATTGCGGCATGAAGATCGTTCCGGGTGTTCATCTGTCCATGTAATAAACGATCCTTATAGGCATTGTCAATATAAAGCAACATCACGACTCCGGTTTCAGCAGCAAGGCCAGCAAGAGCAATGAAGCCGACCCCCACAGCCACACTCATGTTGTATCCGCTCAACCACATCAGCCAGATTCCGCCGACCAGAGCAAAAGGGAGAGACAGCATGATGATCAGGCTTTCCCCGATGTTTTTAAAATTGAAATAAAGCAACAAGAAAATAATCAATAGTGTTACGGGAACGACAAGCCGCAATCGTTCCTGAGCACGTTGCATGTATTCATACTGTCCACTCCAGACAATGCTGTAACCGGAGGGGAATTCCACGGTCGTATCCACTACCTTCTTTGCCATTTTTACATAAGAACCAACATCGATATCTCTTAGGTCCACATATAGCCAGGCTGTCCTGCGTGCATTCTCGCTCTTGATACCTGCGGGGCCTTTCTTTACTTGTATATCTGCCACCTGCCCCAATGGGACCTCAGCTCCTGTGGGCGTCGGTATCAGGACCTGTCTCAAGGCAGGAAGATTGTCCCGTAACTCACGACTGTAACGAACATTCACAGGATAACGTTCTAGTCCTTCCACAGTTGTCGTCACATTCATCCCACCAATGGCTGACATGACAATGTCCTGGACGTCCCCCACGGTCAGTCCATAACGAGCTGCAGCTTCCCGGTTAATTACAAAATCGACATAATTTCCTCCCGTAACACGTTCGGAAATAACACTGGCTGTCCCGGGAATCTGCCGAACCACCGCTTCGATCCTTTCACCCAAATCGCTGAGGGTTTGCAGGTCGGGTCCCATAAGCTTGATTCCCACTGGAGTTTTGATACCGGTGCTAAGCATATCGATCCGGGTTTTGATCGGCATGGTCCAGGCGTTTGTCAACCCAGGGAATTGAACAGCGTCATTAAGTTCTTCGGTCAATTTTTCCAGGGTCATCCCTGGTCGCCATTCATCTTCCTCTTTGAGCCTGATGGTAGTTTCGATCATGGTCAATGGAGCAGGATCTGTTGCTGTTTCTGCTCGCCCTATCTTCCCGAATACCGACTCCACTTCTGGGAAGCTGGCAATGATTTTATCGGTTTGCTGCAAAAGTTCTCTTGCTTTTGTAATCGAGATGCCAGGCAAAGTTGTCGGCATATACAGCAGATCACCTTCATTCAGAGGAGGCATAAATTCAGAACCCAGTCGAGAGAACGGGAGCAGGGTCGCGATTACTATCAATATTGCAACCAGGATGGTCGCCACCTTGTGTTTCAGAACAAAATGTATCACAGGCCGGTAGAGCTTAATAAGGATCCGACTGAGAGGGTGTTTCGACTCTGGTCGGATTTTGCCCCTAATAAAATATCCCATAAGAACCGGAACAACCGTTATGGCGAGAAAAGCTGATGCTGCCATGGCATAGGTTTTCGTGTATGCTAGGGGTTTAAAAAGTCTGCCTTCCTGCTGCTCCAAAGTGAAAACCGGAATAAATGACAGGGTAATAATGAGCAGTGAATAAAACAGTGCCGGCCCCACTTCCTTAGAGGCCTTTACGATCAATGCCCATCGTTCATTTCCCTTTTTTACGCCCTCCCTCTCCATATGTTTGTGGACGTTCTCAATCATAACAACAACAGCGTCCACCATGACGCCGATGGCTATGGCGATACCTCCCAAGGACATGATATTGGCATTCAGTCCTTGGGCCCTCATGATGATAAAAGCAAGCAGAACCCCCAGGGGCAAAGTAAATACGGCCACAAATGAACTAGGCAGATGGAGTAGAAATATAATAATAACCAGAGCGACGACAATAGTTTCTTCCAACAGTTTTTCTTTCAATGAGGAAATTGCTCGTTTGATTAAAGATGAACGGTCATACGCCACCTTGATCGTCACGCCTTCTGGCAGGCCTTTTTCCAGCTCTGCCAATCTTGCTTTGACCCCGTCGATAACTTTGAGAGCATTCTCACCAAACCGCATGAGGATAATCCCTCCGACAGTCTCTCCCTCCCCATTCCACTCCGCAATCCCCCGTCGGAGCTCGGGTCCAAGATGAATGTGGGCCACATCTTCCAGAAGAATCGGCGCATTGTTCTGCCCCATCCCCACAGGAACCTTTTTTAAGTCCTCCATGGAAGTGATGTAACCAAGGCCGCGAACCATAAATTCCGTCTCTCCCATCTCGATCAATCGCCCACCTACGTCATTGTTGCTGCGTTTGATGGCCATACGGAGTTTCTGTATAGGAATGTTATAGGCCTGCAGTTTAAGAGGGTCGACCTCGACCTGATACTGTTTGACGAATCCTCCGATACTAGCCACCTCGCTCACACCTGGAACACTGGCTAACTCGTACCTCAGATACCAGTCCTGGATCGATCTCAGTTGTTGAAGATCATATTTGTCTCCGCCATCAAGCACGTATTCGTACACCCATCCCACGCCGGTGGCATCCGGCCCCAGCTGGGGAGTTACATTTTGAGGCAGTCGGCTGGCTGCGAAGTTCAGATATTCCAGAACCCGGCTGCGTGCCCAGTACAGGTCAGTACCATCTTCAAATATGATATACACTAGCGATAACCCGAAGAATGAATAACCCCGAACAACTTTGGCATAAGGTACCGCAAGCATCGCAGTCGTGAGGGGATATGTCACCTGATCTTCGACAACATTCGGCCCCTGCCCCATGAATTCGGTGAGGATAATAACTTGAACATCACTCAGGTCGGGGATGGCATCCACAGGTGTGGTCTGGATCGAGAAGTACCCTGCAAAAATGATTACCGCGATTCCGATTGTTACTAATAGACGATTATTAACTGACCATTCAATAATTTTCTCTATCATCTTCTATTCCGTCCTTTTTTTCACGGGCATAAGAACTCCCCAAGAAATTGGGCCCCTTATTTCTTTTTTACCTTCTCAAGCTTCATGCCGCATTCAGGGCATCGGGCATTTTTATCAGTGGTTAAAAAATCTGGATGCATGGGGCAAGTATAAAATTCTGCTCCTTCTAAGCTAAGCTTAGCACCCAGCTCTTTAGCTGGCACAACGTTCATTCCGCAGTCCGGACATTTAGCATTAGGATCACTGGTTATGAATTCAGGATGCATAGGACAAGCAAAAAGCTTGTCGGCGCTGGTGCTAAGCTTATCGTGCTCAAGCTCTTCATGACTATGCTCCATCACTGCAGGCATCTCCGTTTCGGTATGGCCTTCATGCGGTTCAGCGTCTACTTCCACTTCATGCGTATGTCCCGTGCTTTCTTCATCGCTTAGTGTTTTACTTTGAGTGCTTTGAGTTTGCAGCGCTCTCATTTTGGCGATCGCTTCCCTGGTCTGACTTTCCGAATCCAACAGGAATTGCCCCGAAACCACTATTTTTTCATCGATAAACAATCCAGAAATAATCTCGACAAACCCATCTTCGGATTCTGCACCGATCTTCACCTCACGAGGCTCAAACTTGCCATTCCCTTTGGTCACGAATACAATTTTCCGCTTGCCGGAATGGATGACCGCTTCAGTTGGAATGGCCATGGCTTGCTCAGCTGACCGGTTGAAGATTCGGACTGTCGCATACATCTCCGGTTTTAGGATTTGACCGGGATTGTCAAACACCAGCCTGACATTATTCGCTCGTGATTTCTGGTCAAGATAAGGATAGATAAAATCCACCTTACCTTCTAGTTGGAGACCTTGGATCTGGTCCAACTCAAGTTCAGCCCGTTGACCCTCTTTGATCAAGGCCAAATCGCCTTCGTAAACAGACGCCTCGACCCAGACCTTGCTCAGATCTGCTATATGGAAGAGAACCATCCCCGGCCCGATCTTGTCGCCCTCTTTCACGGCTTTGTGGGTGACCACTCCCGTTATCTGGGAACTAAGAGGGAATGACCTTCGAACTTTTCCAGTTTTCTTTATCTTGTCGATTTCATCAGATGAGATATCCCAATATTCTAAACGACTCCGGGCCAGGCCAAGCATCCTTTCTGCATTCTTACGAATGCTCTCGTAAGGGCTCTCTGACAGTTTTTTATAATTGTTCAATGCGAGCAGGTATTCTTCCTGAGTCGAAACCAGCTCTGGCGAGTAGATCTCAAGCAGCACTTGTCCTTTTCGCACCTTCTGTCCCAATGTATTAACGTAAAGCTTCTCTACCCAGCCATTGATCTTGGTATTGACGGAAAATTCCCTGTCTTGAGCATAGGTTACTCGTCCATGAACTCGGATAACATTGGACATGTGCCGCTGCTCGACATCAGCAATCCTGAGATTCATATTTTGCTGAAGAGTTCCGTCTATCATGATACTACCCGCTCCCCCAGCTTCTTCTCCTTCATAAACTGGCACCAAATCCATTCCCATTTTTGACTTTCCAGGTTTGTCATAGATCTCTGTGGGATCCATGGGAGCTCGCCAATAGAGAACCTTGCGATCTTGCCCAGCTTCCTCGGCTGTTGCCTGTCCCGATGCTTGAGCGGAGCCCTTGATTGGAGTGAGCTTCATCCCACAGATCGGACAGTTCCCCGGTTTTTCGGATATAACCTCCGGGTGCATACCGCAGGAATATAGCTGTTTTTCACTCTCCTGAATTAAGTTTGCATCCGATGTTAATTTCGGTAGCACGAAATATGTTGCTGCAGCCCCTATAAGAATTCCCAAGAAAAGAATTAGTAATATTTTCGCTTTCATTGTTTTCTCCCAATGATGGTATTTTTATTCCCGGTGTAGATGAGCTTATCTTGAATCATTCGTCAGCCTTCCACCCAGAGTTAGTTCATAGTTGGCCAAGGCTTTGTGAAAATCGGCCATGGCAAAGAAATACTGCATCTCATAATTCTGGATCATCATCCAGTTACTGATCAGGGTCAGAAAATCCACTTTACCGACCTGATAACCTGCCTGAGCCGACTCGAGAGACTGCTGTGCTTGTACTAGGATCCCCCCCTCGTAAAGTTCGACTCGTTTTCGGTTGCGCTCCATTTCTGCATCAGCGCTTTCCAGGTCCGATAAAACGCTGATGTAGACATTTCTGTACTGAGCATGGAGGGCTGACAAAGCCAGTTCTTTTTCCGCCACTTTGGCTCCTTGCTTTCGTTTAAAGAATAGCGGAATATTGATTGAAAATGTGGCAGAAAAGAAATCATGCATGACCGCGCCGTTGCTCAGATTGTCCCTCTGAAGATAACTGGCACCCACAGCAAAATTTGGCCAATAATCCCGGCGCGCAAGCTTGACGGAGGACTCTGCCTTCTGAATTCTTTTTTTCCATGCCAACAATAGCGGCCTTTGCTGTTCTATGGTTTCAACGGGAGAACCGAATGCATGGCTCTCGGGCAAATCCAGTTCTCTTGCGGTTATTGAAAAGTAGCTATCCACTGGCCGGTTCAGGATCGCATTGAGGCGGGCGATCGCTGCACGCCGTTTTTGCTGCCACATGATCAAATCATCTTCCAACTTAGAGAATTCCACCTGGGCGCGGAGGACATCCTGTTGCAGCCCCGTACCGGTAGCGTATTTAGTCTCAACAATCCTGATAAATTGTTCCATCAATGCTTGGTTTTTCTGGACGGTCTCTTTAGCACGATCAATAGCATAAAGGTTATAGTAGGCACTCTTGACCATTTGAACGATCTGGTTCCGGACTTCTTCCTGCTGATATTTGACCGCCGTTGCCTCGAATTCAGCCATCTCCTTTGCAAGTCCTTGCTTTCCCGGGAAAGGGAACATCTGCATTAGCCCGATCAATTTACCAGTCATCGGTTCCTGATCGAAGGTAAAACTATTGACGGGCAGATTGAGTAAACCGAGGTTGAGTTGTGGATCGGGCAGGGCTCCTGCTTGGGAGATGATTTTCTCTGCCGAGTGTGTACGCAGCACAGCGGCTTCCAGCCCAGGATTATTCTCAATGGCTTCTTGAATCAAATCTGCAAGAATTTCAATACGTTGCTCCACATCCTGAGAAAAAACGGGAAATGCCACTAAAAATACAGCAACCATTGTGAAATAACTGATATACCTTTTCATTTTAATCTTCCTTTTCAAAATTACTTAACTAGCCCGAATAGAGTATTAACGAGCTCATCGATTTTATCTTTACTGTTTCCCCTCATAATCATATCTGATATACGCATTTCTATATGACCTTTGAGAAGTATAAGGCTAACTCTATTTATTGCTTGTTCAGCAGCAGATAATTGAATAACAATATCATTGTGGAATCGGTCGCGTTCGATCATCTCTTGAATACAATTCATTGCTTACTCCATCTCTTTAGGATTATCGGACGATAAGTTTCCCTCTCATCATTCCCATTCCGCAGGTGAACTCATATTCCCCTTCCTTTTCAGGAGTAAATTCGACAGTCGTCGTTTTAAAAGCAGGAAGGGCTTTTCTTATCTTAAAATCTCCGAAAACAATAGTATCTGAGCAGTCAGCCGTTTCATCTCTGTAAAAGTACAGCCGAACGAGAATTCCTTTTTTCACAACAATTGTATCTGGACTGTATCCTCCCTTGACCACAACCTTTATTTCCTGGATTCCTTTCTCCTTTAACTCAGCTTGAAAAGCCTTTCTTCTTGAGAATAAAAAGTACCAATTGACCAATATTATGAGTCCGACACCAAAAACTGTGATTATTATTTTCGCTATCATTAACAAACTCCTGTATTAAGGTTTAAGCTTAACTCGTCTAAGCCTTAAAGAATTAGAAACTACTGAAACTGAACTAAAAGCCATTGCCATAGATGCGAAAATTGGATTAAGCAAGATCCCAAAGAATGGATAAAGGACTCCAGCTGCAATCGGAATACCCGCCGTATTGTAAAAAAAGGCCCAGAAGAGATTCTGTTTTATAATTCTGATTGTCTTTTTACTCAATTCAATGGCAGAAACAACCCCACTTAAATCACCTTTTATCAAAGTGATATCAGATGCTTCCATTGCCACATCCGTGCCCGATCCAATGGCAATCCCAATATCGGCTTGGGCAAGGGCTGGAGCGTCATTTATTCCGTCACCCACCATTGCCACTCTTCGACCTCCCGATTGGAGTTTTTTTATCTCATGCACTTTATCTTCTGGTAAAACCTCAGAAAGCACATCATCAATCCCAGCTTTTCTAGCGATAGCCTCAGCCGTCCTTCTGTTATCACCTGTAAGCATAACCACTTTAAGTCCCATGTTCCTCAGTTTGCCTACCGCTTGAAGGGAACTTTCTTTTAATGTATCAGCTACTCCAATTAGTCCGGCAGCTTTTCCTTTAAGTGAAATGTAAATGGGAGTCTTTCCATCCTGTGCGAGATCCTCTGCCTTTGTTTCGAGATTCCTGATGTCAATTTGCCGATCCCGCATGAGTTTTGCATTGCCGAGGAGTATTTCCTCACCGTTGATGCCTGCCTCAATACCATGTCCCTCGATGGCATTAAACTGCTCAGGATCAAAGAGTTTGATCTCCTTCTCTTCTGCTCTTTTTATAATTGCCCCAGCGAGGGGGTGTTCAGAGTTCTTCTCAGCAGATGCCGCATATTTCAAGATTTCTTCCTCAGAAAAACCATTTACGATAATAATATCCGTAACTTCTGGTTCCCCTTTGGTCAATGTTCCTGTTTTGTCAAAAACGATTGTATCCAGCTTATGGGCAGTCTCTAAGCTCTCTCCTCCCTTGATCAAAATTCCATTCTCAGCGCCTTTTCCCGTCCCAACCATAACAGCCGTTGGTGTGGCCAATCCCAACGCACAAGGACAGGCGATAATCATTACCGCCACGAAATTCAGCAGAGCGAAGGTAAGAGATGGGATCGGACCGAAGTTAAACCATATAACAAAAGTGGCAATGGCAATCGAAATGACTATGGGTACAAAATATCCGGAAATGACGTCTGCCAATCTTTGTATAGGGGCCTTTGAACCTTGAGCATCTTGGACCAGCTTTATTATTTGAGCTAGTGCAGTGTCTTTCCCCACTTTTGTGGCTTGGAACTTAAAACTTCCTGTCTTATTGATAGTGGCTCCGATGACCTCACTTCCACTACTCTTTTTGACCGGGATGCTCTCTCCTGTTATCATTGATTCATCAACAGCAGATTTCCCTTCTCGGATAATTCCATC
>JBATYS010000173.1:0-6577 GCA_049674205.1 Candidatus Aminicenantaceae bacterium | reverse complement strand
AGATAATCCAGTTTTACAACATGGGATTTACAAAAAAGGATTTAAACGTTGGCAAGAGACACTCTCCCAAGGTAAACCAATTCTGGGATTTATTGAGTCATTTCCACAGAGCGAAAAAGTATTCCTAGAACCTCAGGACATTCTCTCGATCCTTGTTCTTCCGCTGTGGATTTCTGGACAATGGTATGGTTTCATTGGCTATGATGATGTGGAAATACGACGGGATTGGAATGAAGAAGACATCCGGCTGCTCCAAACAGCCGCTGAGATGGTCGGTATTTATATTGAAGGGAAAAAAATTGACTTGGCATTACGAGAGAGTGAAGAACGATTTCGGAGTTATGTAGAAAAGGCAAACGACATCATATATGCTTTGACGCCAGAGGGAATATTCTCTTATGTATCGCCGAACTGGACCGAAATCCTTGGCCATGATGTTACTGAAGTTCAGGGGAAATCATTTGTCCCTTTTGTGCATCCGGATGATCTGGAAGCCTGTTCGGACTTTTTCCAAAAAGTCATGATACACGGACAGAAGCAGAGTGGAATCGAATATCGTGTTAAGCATAAAAATGGGAAATGGAGATGGCATACCTCGAGTGCATCCCCCTTAAAGGATGATAAAGGAAACGTTTTATCCTATATCGGCGTCGCTCACGATATCACTCAAATGAAAGAAGTGATGAACGATCTGGAGAAAACGAACCAAGATTTAAAAGAAACCCAGGCTCAGCTTGTGCAATCCGAAAAAATGGCCTCTCTGGGCTCTTTAGTTGCAGGGATCGCCCATGAGATCAATACGCCGATAGGTGCTGTGAGCAGCATGTATGATACGTTATCGAGAACCTTGAGGAATTTACAAGGCGTTCTCGAATCAAAATTGTCCACAGAATACGAACAAATCCCCGAGCTTAAATCCACATTCAAGATCATTCAGGATTCCAATCATGTTATCAAATCGGGCACCGAGCGAGTTACCAATTTAGTCAAAAGACTCAAAAGTTTTGCCCGCCTTGATGAGGCTGAACTCAAAACTGTGGATATCCATGAAGGGCTGGAAGATACCCTGACGTTGATTCACCACGAAATAAAACACAACATCACCGTGACTAAGAACTTCGGTAAAATCCCTCCCATCTCATGTTATCCCGGCAAGCTAAACCAAGTTTTTCTCAATCTGTTGATCAACAGCAAACATTCTATAAAAGAAAAGGGAACAATCGACCTGACAACCTTCGCCAGAAATAACAAAGTCCATATAGTGATTAATGACAGCGGTATAGGTATCCCAACGCAGAATTTAACCAAGATATTCGATCCCGGTTTTACAACAAAAGGCAGAGGGGTTGGAGCCGGCCTCGGATTGTCAATATGTTATCAGATTATTCAGGAACACAGAGGCGAAATAAAAGCGAAAAGTGAAGTTGAAAAGGGCACTGAATTTACGATTATTTTGCCCATGGACCTTGAAAATATTCTTGAGAATGAAAAAAATCGGGATTAATTTGTCTCTAATTTCTTTTCCAGATCGGTCGGCAAGATCACAGTGAAGGTTGTGCCTTTGCCCGCATCACTTTCAACTAAGATCTCCCCATGGTGGTCCTGTATGATCTGGTAGCAGATCGACAGGCCCAAACCAGTGCCTACCCCCACTCCTTTAGTGGTAAATCCGGGGTCGAATATCTTAGCTAAGTGTTCTCGAGCAATTCCCTTACCAGTGTCTTTGATCTCCACATAAACTTTGTTATTTTTGGCATACGTGGAAATGGTGATCGTTCCTTTATCCTCTATAGACTGCCTGGCATTGATGAGCAGGTTCAAAAAAACCTGGTTCAAACGCCCAGGAAAGCATGAAATTCTCGGGATGTCTCCATAATTTTTTACTACAGTTATTTCGTGTTTGATCTGATGGTGAATGATAGTCAGCGTGTCTTCGATCCCCTCGTTGATATCTGCATCTTTGAGCTCCGCCTCATCCAGCCGGGCAAAACTGCGACGCCTTTTAAGAATATCGATAACCCTTTCTGTCCCGGCTTGGATCACTTTATTCGCATTGTCTACAACCTCTAATGACGAGTGTATCCTTGCGTATTCCTTTTGGGTATCCTTGAGGCAGTCTTCGATATCGTCTTTAACTTTCTCAACCGCCCGCATCAGCGTGTTGTGCATGCTGTTGATGGCGCCCACCGGTGTGTTGATCTCATGGGCAACTCCCGCCACAAGACTCCCCAATGCAGCCCTCTTGCTGGACTGAACCAGTTGCGCTTGCTTTTCTTTGACTTCTCTCGTGCGCTCCTCGACTTTCTGTTCCAGAGTGCGACTGTATTCCTCAAGCTGTACCTTTGCCTCAACGAGTCTTTCTGATTTTTCCTCCAGCTCCTTGGCATATACTTTGAGACGTCTGCTGTTTTCAGTGAGGCGACGATACAGAATATAGCCGAGCAGGATGATAAAAACCAAAGTCCCAACAGGCATGAGGGATTGGCGTTTTCCTTCAGAAAAGATGTCATGTAACGCGAATACTGAAAAAAACCCGAGCCCGACTGTGAACACGCGGGCTTCGAACCTTCCCTTGATGGATGCATAAATTCCAGCTGCTACAACAATCAAACAATCAAAAATCCAGAGATACCGCAGATATTCCATCCACAGAGGCATGGGTATTCTGGCAAATATCTCCAACGCGATCGCAACGACAATTATTATTAAATGAAACTGCCAGAGCCTGCGGATAAAGTTTTTATAACCCGAACCGAAAACTTGATCGATAAAAGCAAGAAGTGCAGGGGGGAAAATAAGGAATGCAAAATACAGCGCCCAATACCAGAATTCAGGTGCGTGCACAACAAGTGACAACGCAGGACTTAGCGTAAGAAATGTCACGCCGATAGAGAACGAAAAGATACCAAAGATTAACGGAGCGAACGCACCGCGTATATTTCGGTCCATATAGAGTAGAATAGAAAACAGTCCGATAAAAATACAAAATATCCCAATAAAAATTTGTAAGATGTTTTGTTTGATTGTGTATAGAAGCACTTCTTCACGGGATCCCAAGAGCACGACCCCATCTATACCATTGATTTTAGGGCGGCCTGTAAAAATCCTGAAGAACAGGAATTTTCCCTGAAAATCATTTGGTAAAAATATACGGTGGGGAACAAACGCTGAAAACCGATTTGAATGGCTTGACTTTAATTCACCGAATGAATAGATCAATTCACTTTCCAAATAGACTTCCAAATTCAGATATACCCTTGGAAGAAAAACTGTTGGATTGTTCCAGGTTCCCTCAGGAAGGGAAACACGGAGCCAAAGCAAATTTTCTCCTTTGGTCCCGGGGATTTGCCTCGTAATTGAGGTCGGCTTCCATTCCAGGCTATCGAGATCTTTATAGGTCCATATTGGTACTCCATCCTCATCGAGGGGGGAATCTCCCCACCTGTACTCCCAACCTTCTGTGATTTTAACCGGGGGAGGAGAGTCGGATTTTTGTATTGTTTGGGGATGAAGACAGAGCGGCGAAAGGAAGAACAGCGAAAGAATCACACATAAAATGACTCCTCGCAAAAGGTCAATCCCTGGATTCTTTATTTTAGTTTCCTTTGCCGATTCGCGTCTCTGATGGATGTTCTCCCTTTTTTATCCAGTTTTGCTTATATCACAGCTAAAAGCCCCGGTCAATTCAGCCTGGATTATTCATGCTAGAATTGAAATGCTCATTCATTTGAAATAACATATCAGAGTAGGAGGGATCATGGCCGAACGTCTCAAAGACATGTTTTTCACCCAATCATCCATGGAAACGTTTGCAGATACGATCCAGGAGTTTTATCCTGAGTTTGACAAAAAAAAGTTTATCCAGATTGTTTTCGATGAGGCTTTCGCAGACAAAGAAGTGAAGGACAAGATGCGCCACACAACACAGTGTCTTAAAAAGACTTTGCCGGAATCTTACAGAGAGGCTCTCGCCATCCTCAAAGAGGCGGCTCCCTATGCAAAAGGCTTCGAAGCCCTATCGTTGCCCGACTATGTGGCCACCTATGGAATGGAGGAGTGGGATCTCTCGTTGCCCGCGCTCTATCATTTTACAAAATATTCAACTTCAGAATTGGCGATCCGCCCATTCCTGGCGAAAGATCCCGACAAAGTCATGGCCCTTATGACTGAATGGGCCGAGGATAAGGACCCCAAGGTCCGAAGGTTCGCCAGTGAGGGCTGCCGGCCCAGGCTGCCCTGGGCTATTGCCCTACCCAAGTTCAAAAAGGATCCAAGCCCCATTCTCCCGGTTCTGGAGAAACTGAAAAATGATGAGTCGGAGGATGTGAGACGGAGCGTGGCAAACAATCTAAACGATATTTCCAAGGACAATCACGAGGTGGTATTGAAGATCTGCGAGAGTTGGCATGGACAGTCAAAAAACACGGATAAGATCGTCAAACATGCCTGTCGGACGATGCTCAAGGCCGGAGACAAACGAGCGCTCATGATATTCGGATACAGCGATCCTTTCACCATGTGTGTGGAAGATTTTAAGCTTGAGAAGACAAAAATCAAGATCGGAGAAAATGTGCGCTTTTCGTTTGATCTGGCTTTAAAAGAGAAAAGCAGAGTGCGATTGGAATACGCGATCTCTTATGTCAAAACCAAAGGCCAGCTCTCGAAAAAAGTCTTCAAGATCACAGAAAACGACTATGCCCCTGGCACTATCACCATTTCCAGAAAACATTCGCTCGCCGACATGTCAACTCGAAAGCACTATCCAGGAATGCATCACCTTTCCATCATCGTGAACGGATTGGAGATGGGTAAAGTTTCGTTTGAATTAGAAGCACAAAAAACGTAAGTTTCTTCCAAAATATTTATCACTTCAGAATAAACATTTCATCCCTGTCCCATTTTAGCCAGTACTCGATTGCGAGTTCCCGGACATAATTCCAGTATTCTTCTGTGTTGAGTCCACATCTATCGATACCCTTTTTAATATCATTTTTAACTTTCGTCCAGTATTGGTCCTTGAGTCTCAGATTAACGGACCTACCTTTGAAAGTGAAGGTTGCTTCCGGACAAAAGGGAGGCTCTGCTGACACCGTTATCAATCCGTGACCGAGTGTCCCGCCCGTACTCACTTGTATGCCATCATTCATACAGCTCAACGGAGGCGTGCGTCCTGCATATGACATTATAGAAATGTCATCAACGCCGACATTAAAGTACTGGCGGGCCCTGAGCCCCATCTTTACTCCAACGACAGCATAGATTCCAAGATGGCCGTGTATTTCATTGGTGAGAACACCTAATCGCCATTCTTCCCTGCCGTATCTCTGGATGATGTTCTTCATGTAAGGTTGGACATCATCGGCAAATAAATCTGGGCTATCGGGAAAGCCATTAAAAACTTTGCTTTGGACATTATTGCGGCTTGTGAGGATTTCTGTATAAGCTGATTTCACGTTTTCAATATCTCGAATGCCAAACAATCGAAGGTTGTTTTTTTTTGAAACAGCTTTTTGTTCAAATAGATCAGGGTAAAGCAAATACACCGGCAGCAAATCATCCCAGAATTGAAGATGTCCCGATTTAATCCGTCCCGCAACTTCCATATTTTCATGTACGGTCACGATTCGTCTTGCATAAGACGAATCGAGCGAGCGGACTCTCTGGAGGATATCTTCATCAAAAGGATGAGCGTTCTTCCCTGCATTTGTCACCACATCCATTGGGATATCTGCCGATCGCACATCGAACACGGACTTTTCATCTATCCTATAATTTGTACCTGTGAGAGGTTCGATGGAATCGTTATACCAGACAACCCTGGCAATCCTGTCTTTAATTTGAGGCTCTTTCTTCAGGGCTTCAGCGATGTTTGTCAGCCCACCTAAACACACAACAACCACATGTTCTTCTTCATGTTGAATGGCAGATAAGATCTGATCGGCAGAATGGGGCTTCCTTTGAATATGAATATCTTTCTCATCTCCCCAAGAGACTTGCCGGCAAAAGTTTCTCCATACAGGAGGCATGTCCTGAACAACCTTACCCATACCCGTTGGAATACCTTCATGGCTAAAAGACTTGAGGAGCGCTTTCACTTTTATGAATCCGCTTTTAGGATCCAGCGCCCCATCCGAAGTTGTTATTGCCAGTATCTCATAATCAGGGGAGGCAAGAAAAAGACAGATAGCCCTGAGATCATCCAGTGCGGCATCCGTGTCTAAAATGATGTGATACTTGGCTTTTCCAGAATGGCTGTATACCAGGACAAATCCAAGAAAAAACACAAAGAAAATAAGCACAAAAGAATGATTCTGTGGGTCAAATAGTCTTTGGAGAGGACCGCGACAAATGCTCTTTCTAGGCTGCATGCTGCGCCAGAGGTGAAGGTAACGTTGAATTTGAGATCACGTTGACTCTTCGATCGGAAGGTAAAGGTCGAGGATCAAGTCCTCCTCGGGAGAGAGTGGATTTTGGGGTTTCTCCAGTTCATGCGTTTTACGGTGTTCATATTCGCTCGCTTGGACCCACTCCCAGAGCAGCTTCCATGTCTCGAGAATGTTAGGATCCCCCAGTAACC
>JBATYS010000172.1:0-4195 GCA_049674205.1 Candidatus Aminicenantaceae bacterium | reverse complement strand
ACACTGGGTTCGATGTCCTTATTAACAAACAACACGTGGATGGGTGACCCTGAAGTTTGCCCTTTGAAAACCCCGCTCAGCAGTTGTGGGCGGTCGGTTTCCTTTCTGGCAGTGGTTCCTGCGAGTGATGGATTCCTCCTCTGGATATCCGGGTCGAAATTTTTCTCCACAAGGGGGATGCCGGCAGGACAACCGTCTAAAATAATGCCCAAAGAGGGTCCGTGAGACTCGCCGTAGATGCTAACGCGAAAGATCCGGCCGAAACTATTCATCGACTTTTCCTCCTATTGAAGCCAAATCCTCAAAAAATGCAGGATAAGATTTATTCACACATTCTGTGCCTTCGACAGTGATCGGCTGTGTTGCATTGATCGCCAGAACAGCCATAGCCATGGCGATCCGATGGTCTGCATGGCTCTGGGCCACGCCTCCTTGGATGTTTCCTCCTTGGATCTCCATGTTCCCATCGATGATTCTCAAAACAATCCCCATCCTGGACAATTCCTGTTGGAGGGCCGAGGTCCTGTCGCTCTCTTTATATTGAAGTCGGTCCGTCCCCCTGAGCCTGCTCGTTCCTAGGCAGGAACATGCCAGTACGGCCAGTGGAGGCACAAGGTCTGGGCTGTCAGTGATATCAAAATCAAAGGCCCGCAGCTCTCTTTTTTGAACAACCACAACATCTGGAGTGAGACGAACGCTTGCTCCACAATCCTTAAGAACCTCGAGGATCTTTCTGTCAGGCTGGGGGGATTGGACATCAAGACCCTTGAGAGCGAGATCCCCTCCGACGGCTGCGGCTACGAGAAGAAAGGCTGCGCCGCTCCAGTCGCCTTCCACAGTGAATCCCCGGGGATGATACGTTTGGTTTCCCTTGATAGAGAAGCGGGCATAATTATCATGCGGGATGTGGATGCCGCAGGATTCCAGGACTTTTAATGTCAAGTCGATGTAAGGCCGGCTGGTGAGGTTTTCGACGTGGAGCTCGGAATCTCTTTCCGCTCTTGGCAAAGCCATCAGCAAGCCGGTGAGAAATTGAGAGCTGATCGAGCCGTCCACTTCAGCTCTTCCTCCTTTTAGTGGACCGTGGACTGTGATGGGTTGGTGTCCATTATGAGTCGTACACCTGACGCCCAGATCTTTGAGGGGCATCACCAACATATCCATCGGCCTGGATCGGAGCGAACCTTCTCCGTTAAGCGTGAGCTCATCCGGGCACAGAGAAGCGATGGGAGCGAACATCCGTATGCACAGTCCGGACTCTCCGCAAAACAATTCCCTGACAGAGGGGGATAACCCCCCTTTGATGACCACCCGGTTTTTGTGCCGGGAGACTTCTGCGCCAAGTTTTTTGACCACATCGAGAGAGGCCAGGCAATCCGCACTGAATGAGGGATTCCTGATCTCTGTGGTTGTTCCCTCCGTCAAAAGAGCAGCCGCTGTCATCCTCTGCATGAGACTTTTCGAGGGAGGAGCAAAAATCTCTCCCTCAATCAGCGAGTGTTTGATGGATCTCTTCATAGATGTTCTCTGCTGTTTTTTCTGGATTTCTCTCGCTCATGACGACAAGGTCAGCGGCCCGGGCGTAGTAGGGGATTCGGGTTTGAAAGAGGACCTCCGCTTTTTCTCCCCGCTCTTCTGTATCCAAAAGAGGCCTCGAGCTCGGTTCGAGCCTCTGGAGACAGGATTCGAAAGAAGCATAAAGCCATATGACGAGAGAATTCCGGCTGAGTGTATCGCGGTTGTCAGAATTCAGAACGATCCCTCCCCCGCATGCATAGACAGTATTCTTTTCCTGATGAATTTCAGACAGTACGGACTTCTCCAAGGCACGAAAGTCTTGTTCACCCTTGAGGCGGAAGATTTCCGAAACGGTCTTTCCTTCTCGTTCTTCGATCACGCCGTCGATGTCCTTGAATGAATAGCCCAGTTTTTTCGCGAGTATTTGCCCAACCGTGGTCTTGCCGCATCCCATAAAACCGATCAGGGATATGTTGTCACAAATCGTTTTGGATTTAAAGTCGGAAGAGAGGGCGTCCTCCATGCTCTTCCTATTGGCTTCCCTCCCTGTGAAGAGCTTGTAGACGGGAATAGCCTGGTTGAGGAGCCACTCCTCACCGCGAATGACAGTACAGTCCTGCGATTGTGCCATGGTGCTCAATGGGGAGTGAGGATAATTTGCATCAAGGACGACATGAGAGGGTCGCAGCCATTCCTTCTGAATGGGATTGATTCGAGGAGCGAGTGCGGAAACCACTATTTCTGTTTTATTTAAAAGAGCCCTCAGGTCATCCAGGGGAACTGCCTGACAACCGAGTGTTTTTGCTGCTTGGACGGCTTTGTCGAATGTCCTGTTTGCCAGAAATACATTGGCGCCTTCTTGAATAAGGCCATACGCAGCGGCTCTCCCTGCACCACCCGCCCCCAGCACAAGACAATGGCGTTCCTGCAGACGGAGTCCCAGCCCTTTCAACGAGCAAGTCACTCCAACGTGGTCTGTGTTAAAACCTTTCAGCAAGCCCCCATCCTTGACCACTGTGTTCACAGCACCGATGGCCGCAGCAGCGGGACCTGTCTTGTCCAGCTTTTGCAAGATGGTCTGTTTGAATGGTGAGGTGACATTCATGCCGGACAGATCTATGTCCTTGAATAAAGAAATAGCTTCAGAAGCGCTCTCCGCCAAAATCCTTGTATAGACCGCCTTCTCCTTGTTCCCTTGGAACGATCGGTTGAAAAGGAGGGGGCTTTTGCTGTGCAGAACAGGATTGCCTGTCACAGCAAAGATGCTTGTCGTCTCACTCATCGAAGGGCATCCAGGATGTTTTTGAGGCGTTGCCTGTCCAGTTGGCCATCAGCGGTTTCTTTCCCGGGTGCCAATGCGGCATACGTGAACGGAGCACCGAGAAAAAGTGAGGCAATTCGTGTGAAGGTCCCCTTTTTGCCCAGCCCGAACGCGATGACATTTCTCTTTTTTTGGTAGAGAGAGAGGATACGGGCACAGTCAGCAGAAGAGTGGACGCGGCATGCGATCTTGGCAATATCCGCCTCCATCCGAAAGCAATGGGCGAGGATGTCCTCCAATTCGGCCATCTGTGGCGTGTGTTCCAGATTGTGGTAGGAGACGATCAGCTTGCAATCATGGTGTTTGGCTTTATCCGAAATTTTATGAAAATAATCAGTATCCGCGTCTACCTCGATGTCTACGTATGCTGCGCCGGAGGAAATGGCTGAGAGGAGGAGAGATTCCCTCTTAAATTCACTTTTTGTACCCGGGCGGCATGTGGCGATGATGTCCACAGACAGAGAAAAGAGTTCCTGGATCTCGTCTACAGAAAAATCCGTCTGGTCAATCCGGAGTTCTGCCAAGTCTGAATCTAAAAGTGCATCTCTGCATCGACCGAAATCACGTTCTGCGATGCTAACACAGATCATGGACGGAATCCTCCAATTCATCAAAAGAGATCTTTTTGACCACAGGAGTGCCGATGTCCTTGAGGAAAACGAAGTGGATGCGCTCGGCCTCCCTCTTTTTGTCCTTTTTTATGGCAGCCAGGGCTTTCGTTTTATCGAAAACATTGTCCATGGGAAATTTTATTTTATCAAAGAGGGAGAGGATCCTCTTGGATTCCTTGGCCCCGAGCTTTTTTTCCTTTTCCGAGTATCTGACGGCAAAGGTCATCCCCAGGCTTATCGCTTCGCCATGGGATAGGTTTGTGACGTTTTCGATGGCATGACCGAGAGTATGGCCGAAGTTGAGTATGCGTCTCTCTCCGGATTCCCGTTCATCCCTTTCCACGATAGCAGTTTTAACAGCGATAGAGTCACGCACCACCCTTTGGAAAAAGTCACGGTCACCCCCCAAGTCCATTTCTTCGAAGTGATGTTCCAGAAAGGAAAAAAGCTCGGGGTCCCCGATGAGCGCATGTTTGAGGATCTCTGCGAGCCCATTGAGGATCTCTCTCTGGGGAAGTGTGCCGAGCAGCTCCAGGTCGCAGATCACGAACTTGGGTTGATTGAACGTCCCGACAATATTTTTGTATCCTCTGAAATTGATCGCGTTTTTTCCTCCCACGCTGGCATCGACCTGTGCAAGGAGAGATGTGGCAACAAATCCGAAATCCAGTCCTCGCATGTAGGTCGAAGCTGCAAATCCGGTAAGGTCACAGACAACGCCGCCTCCGATGCCCACGATGAAGGT
>JBATYS010000171.1:0-3410 GCA_049674205.1 Candidatus Aminicenantaceae bacterium | reverse complement strand
GGACATTGCCGTCGTCTGTTCCCACGTAGATCAATCCGAATTTGAGTGGAGACTCAGAAATGGAAAAAAGTGTCTGATAAGGAATGTCGCCCAACTCCGATTTGATGTTGTAAGAGAGGTCAGGGCTAATTCTTTCCCAGGTGTCGCCCCGGTCTCGGGAGCGGAACAAATACTGCATCCCGTGGTAAATGATGCTCGGATTGTGAGGAGAAATGATAAAAGGTGCCACCCACTGTCCTCTGAGACGAGGTTCGTTCTCATACATTTTTGGGAGGATTGGGGTGGCGCCCTCTCTGCCTGGAATCCTGAGGTCTGTGCGTTCGATATGCCCGTAGAATCCCGCGGAATAGACGATATTCGGGTCTGTGGGATCGATGGCATGACTCGAACCCTCTCCTCCTGGAGCTCTTTCAAATTCCACAGCCGGGATTTTGTCTCTGCCCTGGCTCAGGTCCACAACCCCTCTGAAACTTCCGTGATCCTGCATGGATCCATACACACGAAAGGGATTATCCATGTCATAGTTGATGTTGAAAAACTGGCAGACAGGGAGATTGTGTGTAAATTGCCGCCAAGTTTCCCCTCGATCATAAGAGATCACGATACCTCCATCGTTCACGTTGACGATGTAGTCGGAATTGTCGGGGTCGATCCACAGGCCGTGATGGTCTCCATGCATCCCTTCTAAACGACGGAATGTTTTTCCGCCGTCGTTGGACACATTCAAGGCGAGACCCATCGTGTAGATGGTATTCTCATCGTTGGGGTCCACGCGCATCTGGCCGAACACCCAGCCATAAGTGGCAGAGTGACGCTCCATGTATGTCTTCATCTCTTCATCCAGGCCACTCATCAGTTTCCAGTTTTCCCCCTTATCGTCCGACCTGAAGACGGCTGCTCCTTTAATATAACCACTCGAGGGTCGACCATAGGAGTCGACATCTCCGGGATCCGCTGCCCGGGAGATCTCATAGTTGTCGACAAAGGCATAGATCACATTCGGGTTTGACCTTGCCACGTCGATTCCTATCCTCCCTCTGTATTTGGGCTCGGGAAGGCCGTTGTTAATGGGTATCCAGTTCATGCCGGCGTCTGTTGTCCTGAAGATGCCGCTCTCTTTGTATCCTTCAAAATTTCTGGGATCGTTCCATTTCAGCCGGATCCTTTGCCAGGTGGCTGCATAAAGGGCCTCGGGATCTGAAGGATCCATCACCAGGTCGATGGCACCTGTTCTCTCGTTGATGTATAGAACCTTGCTCCATGTTTCACCACCGTCGACAGTTTTGTAGACACCTCGTTCTGCGTTATCGGTCCATTCGTGTCCGGAGGCAGCCACATACACGATATCAGGATTTTCCGGATGGATGACGATCCTGGCGATAGTGTGGGTGTCCGTTAATCCCATGTGCTGCCAGGTCTTGCCTCCGTCTGTGGATTTGTACACACCACTTCCCGCCATCGAACTTCTGAAGATGTTTGGTTCACCGGTTCCTACCCATATGATCTGATCGTCCGAGGGGGCCAGCGTCACGTCCCCGATAGATGTTGACGCTTCCTGGTCGAAAATCGGCTCCCAGATGGTCCCTTCGTTGTCTGTCTTCCACACGCCACCGGATGCGGTCGCTACATATATTGTGTAATGTTTTCCCTTGGGAGTAACTACAGCAATATCGGTGCATCGTCCGCTCACGTTTGTGGGTCCAAGATGCTGCCAGCTCATCTCTTTAAACGGGGAATTTTCCTTCATCTTTACGTGCTGGTCGAACCACTGCATGTGGAGTGCGGGGTCTGTGGAGTGTATGAGCTTCTGTTGTTTCTTTTGGACCGAAAAAACAAGTGAAACGGCAAAAAGAATGAAAATGCACACCAGTGCCATCTTCCAATAATTTTGTTTGTTAAGCCTCATCCTCTCCTCCTTCTTGTTATGAAATTTATTACGAAGTCTCTTTTATATCATAAGAAAAGGGGATAAGAGAAGGGGAGGGTTCTTTTTTTTATCCAATTGGAGATAATTTCAAATCTGAATATTACTTCTTTTCCCTTAATGAACAAAAATTTTCTTCGGGAGCATTCCATGGACTCCGACTTTTCCATCGACCAGCTGTGTGATGTTAAAGTCCACTGTTGTGCTGCACAACATATACGCCTGCTCCCGCTCGAGCCCTTTTTCTGTCATCAACAGATCGATCATCTCCCGCACAGCGATCTTTGCCGCTTCTTTTAAGTCTTCGTCCGTTCCCATCGAGATAAAGTGAGTTGGAGTTTCTGCGCGAGGCCACTCCAGGTGTCTATCTTTCATGTCAGGATAGCAATTTTTGTTCTCACCACTCACCTCTTTTTAGATCAGATTTTGAGTAAATATCAGGCAAAAATATAACACTTCATTCTATGATTTATGCGACTGATTATTCAACCCAAGGCTATAACCCTTTTGAGTGTACCTCGTATATCGAAATGATCTGGAAAAACTCCCTGAATGGATTATAGGACAGGAGAAGAACTGTCCCTGACCGCTCGCCTTCGATTATAGAAGACCTAATATAGGTCAATCCATAGGCATTGTCCTTGAGCCTCAAAATGGCCAGCAGGATTATCGATTCATACAGAGTCAAATCTTTCAAGATGCTCTCCTAGTTTATTTATACGGAAAATCCGTACAAAAGGATACCCCAAAATTTTTTTTGAAATATCTGGCACTTACCGGTATCCTTTATGTAATCTGATAAAAGCCGCGTTTGATCGCTATAAGAGTGTAGGCTTTATGAAAAATATACCTGAGTTCATCATGGAGATCATGGCGACGTATCCGGAATCGATGAAATGTTATAACTGAATCGGGATTTCTTTGTAGTGAGGCAAAGAATATAAAAAATTTTATTCACGCAGAATGACTGGAGGGACAAGCTTTTTTAATCCGGGAGATTCTTCGATTATCCGGAATATATCAGCTAAGTCTTTTTGGCGTTTACTGGCGCGCCTTGTCTTGTCAGAATAGGCCCATACTTTTCCCTGCAGAACATCTTCGATCGCAGCAACCTTCATTTCATAATCCATGACAGTTTTTACGGATGCGCGCTTTATGAAAGGCTGGTAGCGGGGATCGGTTTGAATCTGAATCCGCAGATCAGACTTTGGACTTTTAAGATTCAGACTATGCGGGAATTTTTCGATCTTGAATAATTTCTTTGCCTCTTTTGTTAAGGCATCAAGAGCATCAGCAATAACTACGATGTCCAAGTCTAAGCTCACGACTGGTTCTGCATAAGCATTGACAGCTAGTCCGCCAATGACACAATATTCGATATCCAGTTTTTTCAGCAGATCGAGCAGGTGTTGCAGGATATCCTCCTGACTGTTGCTAACACTATTCAAGAACTCCTTCTTTGTCATAGGCGATTATCTCTCTTGCT
>JBATYS010000170.1:0-3430 GCA_049674205.1 Candidatus Aminicenantaceae bacterium | reverse complement strand
CGATATGGAGTCAATCTTTTATAGGAAAAAATGTGGACTTCTAAAACGAAAACTCTCTTTGGACGACAATGTCCGGAAATACATTCCAGAACTGCTCGACTATGCCTTTGCTCTGGAGATCAAGCCCTACAAGGGGCTGAAGACAGTCACCCACGGAGGGGCATTGGGGGGATATAAATCAGAGTGTCTTTAAAAGAAGAAGGACTCTATGTCACACTTCAAAACAGGGATTATCCTCTGGCACCTCTCAGCGAATCAGAGTTTATCGTTCAGAATATTTCTCCAAATCCGTCATGTCATGAATACTCAATAGCGGTATTAAGTGATCAGATTGTGTGATGGAAAAAACCGTGAGAAGGGCTGGACTTCAATAAGAGTACTTGGGGGTGATGTATAATACAGAATAGGCAATATTTGGAATCTCTTTAAGAATTCTTTCAGCTAATTCTCGCCGGACTGACTTAAAATCGGTTTCAGGCACATCTCCGGCCAAGTCAATGTCCGCGGCGATGATGACTTTCTTCGAGGACTCGGCGATCACTCGGAAATCGTGGTACCCGACAATTCTGGGAATATCCTTAACGATTCTTTGGAACTGATCTTCGATCGCCTGTATCTCTGGTGTCTTTTCCAGGAGGGGATCAGTATGACAGACCACTTCTCCTCCAAAGGTCTTTCGCAACAGCCTCTCACATCTTTCTGCGATCTCATGCATCTCGGCAGGTCCGCATTTTTCCGGAATTTCCGCGTGCAAAGAGAGCATGTACATGGATCCGTAATCATGTACGATGATCTCATGGACATCTGAAACACCTTCCACAGATTTTGCCGTTTCCCTGATCTTCTGTATCATTTCTCTGCTGGGGGCCTGGCCCAAAAGAGGGACGATAGCCTCTTTGGCATGGGTGAATCCTAAATAGAGCAGCCACAGGGAGACCAAAATCCCGATATAACCATCGATCTCCGGATGATGAAAGTTGTGGCTTGCCAGCAATCCCCCAATGACTGTCAGGCTCATCACTGCCTCGATCTTGTGGTGAAAAGCGTTGACCAAGATCACATGTGAATGGACTCTTTTCCCGAGATATGTAACAAATTGGCTGAGCCACTGCAGCACCACTATGGAAGCGAGCAAGATCCAGGGCAGTGCTTTCCAATAGTGGAGTTCATGGGGGTCGAGGGCCTGATGGAAAGAGCGCTCCGCCAGCTGTATCCCCGTAACAAAAAGGAATATCGACATAATAAGCGGCGCTAGATGTTCCATGCGACCGTGACCGAACGGATTCTTTGCTGTGGCAGGGCGGGCTGTCGCCCAAAAAGTCACGACTAGGATGACCGAATTGGCAAGATGAGAGAGCAGATGAAAGGCATTGGCGATGATCGACACAGAGCCAGACACCACACCCAGAGTCATTTTAACCACAAAGAGCGATAAAGTTGCAACAATCGACACCCAGCCTGCTAAAAGGCCATATCTCACACGCACCTGCTTATTGTCTGTATTGTCAAAACCCACAATGACACGGCTGGCCAACCAATGATTGATCGAATTGAAAATATTCATTATTTAACTGTAAATTTTAGCAGTTTAGTAAGAATCAGGGAAGAAAAAATTTCCTTTCGTAAGCATCCCTAAAAGCATGATGGCATGAATTCACATTGCGTTATTAAGTGTCCCAATTGTGTGGTGGAGAAAACCGTGTGAAGGGTTGGACGGGCATGGTACATCTCCCGAGGGGAGATGTGAGGGAAGGCCGGAACCGAGCGAAGTTTCCTCGCTGGGGAAACTGAGAGTGTTTTCGAAATCACCAATTGGAACACTAGGAACGTCATCCATCACAGTTTTGGGGATGCTTCCTTTCTATATTCCTGCCTTTATTTTTTTAGCAGTGGGTCCTTCCGAATGACGAGATAACGTGTATATGATTTTTCATTGGCAGTCAAAATCAATCGGTAGGTCCCAGTCCCCGGGTCCGGGCCCTGGAGTGGATCCCCAAAAAAGTCTCTGCCAGGAGCGAGAATCCTGAAGTTTTCTAGGAGTTGTTCTCTGATCCAGTTCAACTCCTCGGCTGTTTCCGCACTTTTGAACTTTTTATGCAGATTATCCAACAATTTCATCTGGTTTTTATCCACGCGCTCTTTCAGTTGGGAAAAAACATTTTCCAGTCGCTCGAGAAACTCATTTCTCTGTTCTTCACTGGGATCAAAGCGCATTTTCCATCGAAATCGTTGGATCCCTGGAGAATTTTCTTTAATATTGTTCTATCATAGAAGAATAGAAATTGCCAAAGCATTCGGATACATATCGAACACTGGAGGCAAGGATGCGGAAAGCTGCTCTTTATCTCGTATTGGGAATTTTGTTTTTCCCCTCTTTTTTATCAGCCCAAAATATGTTCTGGTTCAAAGGAAACACACACTGCCACACCATAAACTCAGACGGGGATGAAACTCCCCAAAACGTAGTCACAGATAAAGGTTACACCGTGGAAATCCAGCAAGAAGACGACATGGAATACACGACCCAGTTTATTGGAAAAAACGGCCAGATTTTAAAAGAAGTGTTTGGGACACCTGCCCTATACACATTCCAAGGCGGTGAACTCTATGTCCGCGCACGAATTCTATCCTCATCAGGTGAATTCGCCTGTACTCAGCCCTTTTTTATAAAAAAAGACGAATCTTAGGGATAGTGGACGCTTTTTTATCCTCAAAAGTACAGAGGTCCTTGAGGAAAAAATAGAGATCAATAATGATACGATGCAGACAAGTCTGAAGTCTTTATGGATAAATCTTTAAACTAGGCTTTTTGTACGTTCTTAGCTACTGGCCCTCGATCGCCCTCTTCGATATCATAGCTGACCTGGTCACCTGCAGTCAAAGTCTTAAATCCTGGCATAGTGATCGAGGAAAAATGCACGAAGATATCTTTCCCCTCCTCTTGTTCGATAAAACCAAAACCCTTTTTCTCATTAAACCACTTTACAGTTCCTATTGGCAAAACTCAGCCTCCTTAATAAAAATTCAATGCCAAACCCAAGCTAGACTAAGTCCCCTTAATAGGATGAAATTCCCTTTGAGAGCTCTGAATACAAGCCTGGATGTAGCGAGAAAAAAGTCACTGGGGGGGTCATACAGATAAATCATTGGAATTCTACAGCATGAAATGATTCAAACAAACTTCTTGGGGAGCATATACTTCCAGATTAATCGTAATTACTCCCAGGGCCTTTCTCAACATTTTTCGAGGAATGTTTATATCATAGGTCTGAACTGATGTCAAAACAAAATTTTTTTTTCCTGTGCCATCCCCGAACGAGTTCCTCAGCACCTTTCCCTCCTGTGTAGGTCTCAGCGATTTGGCAAACGGTTTGGCTGATGTCCAGTTCTGGATCAAACTGAAAATACCGGAATAGATCTTGATTGACAG
>JBATYS010000169.1:0-2110 GCA_049674205.1 Candidatus Aminicenantaceae bacterium | reverse complement strand
CCTTATCAGGTAAAACGAAAATGTTATTACCAGGATCTCATTTGGGAGTTTTCCAGCAGGGGGAAAGTTGAAATTTCTCATATAGCAAGCGATAAGGAGGGGAGAAACAGCAGAGATATTCCGCTCCAATCATTTAATTCTTGCTATTTCTACACCTCTTTGAATACGCGCATGTAGTTTTTTGAGCCCTATACCCGGGGATAGCTGCTGACGGTGTGGCTTATTGGCTGGATTTTTCTTTAATTCCTAGATAATAGGCTGTGTTAGCGTTAGGGTCGATCTTGACCTTAATTCGACCAGGCATAGCAGTGAGGACGGGATTTAAACCGGGACCATGCCCGGCTATCTGGCTCCATCCATGGATGCAGATACCGATAGTCATGGCGCCTTCATAACGTCCCGTGCCGTAAAAGTCATAGTGGTCTCTGATGGCCACCACATCCCCAAGCCTGAGTCTTTTTAGTCCATATTTTTCTACTGTTTCCGGACAGGTCGTCTGAATGTCATAATCCAGCGATTCGACAAATCCTGATCCGATTCCTGAACCCATGATATGTCCCGGAACTTCCATTGCAACAGGCACTATCAGTTGATCCCCTTCTATAGTCACTCCCATCTTCTCCAGGAGTTCAGGAGAAAGCTTGTTGATTTTTACATCCTCAAAGCCCTCGATCTTCAGCCCTAATCCTTTTGATTTAACCTGGATTGTGTCATTCAAGGTGAGGTTTTCGAGAGAATCTTTGGGGAACCAAACAAGGTCGTCCGAACCGGCGTGTCTGCCGAGGTAGATGCCCTTGGTGCCCTTTGCGTCTCCAGAGATCACTTCAGCTTCGTTTCCGATGCAGGCCAATATAGCAACAGCACACCTCCCTGGAGAAGGATTGTCACGACCCTGGAAAGTGACATCGGGCTCCACATGGTCGGTGCTCGCCCATCCATAGGTAGAGTCTCCGACCGAGACCGTGTAATTGATCGATGCCATACCTATGTCGAGCTGTGGATTTCCGTCATAGGTTGTCTCTAACCCACCCGACCTTGGAGGTTGGACTACCCCTTGAACAGCAGTTACGATCAGTCTATCCGCGTTTGTTTTCAGATTGCACGAATTGACTTTGTGCGTAACTTTCTTTGGGCAGATGCCGAGATATTTTCCGAGGTTTGCTGCGGGATCGATCAGTGCCGTCAATTTTCCAAATCGCGTGGAGAGAAACGGCATAACACCAATACCCTGGCCGGAGCGGTCGCTCGGCCCGGTGCAGACGATACCGACAGTCCCGCCCCTGATGTAGTAGCCGTGCCCGTAGTCGGATTGAATATCCTTCAACAAGACGAGATCCCCGAAACGCAGATCTTCCAGATTGTATTTTTTTATATCAGGAGGATAACAGGTCTGGATGTTCCAGTTATTACCCCAACCGCGACTCACGATCTCGGCAGGGACTTCCTTAACAACCGGAACTTCAAGCTTTCCGTTTACGTTTTGGATGTTCAACTTCTCCAGGAGTTCGGGTGAAATGTGCCGCACGATGACATCCTGGAATCCTTCAATCTCAAGACCTACTCCACAGGCTTTGACATGAATCGTATCGCCGATCGCCAGTTTTTCCAGGATGCTATCCTCGAAATGAAGCTGGACATGACTTCCCACTTTCCCGACGACAAAACCTTTCTCCCCTTTGGCTTTGCCGCTCAATAGTTTTGCTTCATTCCCTACAGCTGAATAGGTGAGCCAACCGCTTTGGAACCTGTCGCCACCTGTTCCCTCTGCGGCCACACCGACAGTTGCCTTGTCGGTTGAGGCCCAACCGAAGACTTTATCCCCGATCTTCAGGTTATAATTGATGCCTCCGACACCGATAGCCATTTTGGGTTTCCCATCCCATGTCGTGATGTATGAACTCGAGGGCTGAGCTGGAGCGATTTTACCCTGTACAGCAATGGTTATAACCTTGTCTTTATTCGTCTTAATGGCTTGCGACTTAGTTTGGGCTGTGGCTGCATCCGTGTCCGCCATAATGGTAACCAAACACAGCAAAATTCCTAGTAAGATCGAAACTTTTTTCCTCATTTGTCCTCCTTTCGTTCTGTACCTGGATTATTCGCGAGTTGA
>JBATYS010000168.1:0-3217 GCA_049674205.1 Candidatus Aminicenantaceae bacterium | reverse complement strand
ACGCCGAGAGGATCGAAGGGATCACTCCTGCCATCGCCATCCAGCAGAAGGCTGTCACAAAGAATCCCCGATCCACAGTTGCCACCGTCACTGAGATCTATGATTTTCTGAGAGTGCTGTACGCCCGAATCGGCATCGTTCATTGCCTGAAATGTGGCAAAACTGTCCAGAGAGACACCATCGATTCCATGATCGAGACTTTGTACGCTTTGCCTCCTGATACAAAAGTCTGGATCTCCTTCTCCTGGCCTCGGGAGGCAGGTATTGAACAACTCCGAAAGGATGGCTTTTCAAGACTCATCAAAAGAAACACAATCCTTGATCTCGATGAGGCGGATCTGGGGGGTTCAGAAAGCTTAGATGTACTCGTGGACCGGATGACCCTGGACAGAGACGAACGAGAAAGACTTGCAGACTCTTTAGAGATCGCCATGGTCAAAGGAGGGGGGAGGGTTAAGGTCCTCACAAAAAAAGGGCGCGTTTTTCTTTTTTCCGACAAGCTGGAGTGTAAAAAATGCGACATCCTCTATGAAGCCCCTTATCCCAACCTCTTCTCCTTTAACAGTCCACAGGGTGCATGTCCCACATGCCACGGTTTCGGCGACCTTGCGATCTTTGATGAGGACAAGATCATCCCCGATAAAAAAAAATCCCTCGCAGAGGGGGCTGTCGAGCCATGGTCAAAGCCGGTGTCCCGAAGACGCATGCGGCGGCTGCTGGAGGAGGCACAATCCAGGGAAATCCCAGTGGATGTTCCCTATGAAGACCTGACGGACGAGTGGAAAAAGTTCGTCTTTGAGGGCGAGGGCCAGTACAAGGGTGTTCTGGGCTTCTTCGACAGGCTCCAGAGGAAAAAGTACAAGGTCCAGGTACGCGTTCTTCTGGCGCGCTACAGAAAATATGTCCCCTGCCCCGACTGCCATCAAATGCGCCTGAATCCCCAGGCGCTGAGCGTAAAAATCGGCGGCCGATCCATCGGCGAGGTCACGCGGAAAACGGTCCAGCAGATGCAGGACTTCTTTAGCTCTGTGGTTCTGACTCCTTTTCAGAAACAGGTGGCTGAAAAACTTCTCGCCGAGATCCAGGGGAGATTAAAATTTCTTCTGGAGGTGGGGTTGGACTACATCACTCTCGACCGCATGACGTTCACACTCAGCGGAGGGGAAGCCCAGAGGATCAACCTTGCAGCCGCTCTTAGCACATCTCTTGTCGGCACGCTGTTTGTACTGGACGAGCCGAGTATCGGGCTCCACGCTCGAGACAACCATCGCCTGATCGAGATTCTCAAGTCCCTGCAAGAGATGGGGAACACTGTGATGGTCGTGGAGCACGACCCAGAGATCATCAAATCCGCAGAATATATCATCGACCTCGGGCCTGGAGCCGGAGAGAACGGGGGGAAAGTGATATTTTCAGGCTCGATGTCTCGATTTCTCAGATTCCCCCAGTCCCGCACAGCCCGGTACATGAGACACGAAGAGCAGATCAAGATCCCCGAAGAGCGGCGAAAGGGACAGGGATTCATCACCATCACTGATGCCCACAAACACAACCTCAAACATCTGGATGTAAAGATCCCGTTACACGCTTTTACCTGTGTGACCGGTGTTTCCGGCTCGGGAAAAAGCACACTGCTTCATGACGTCCTCTACAGAGGTTGGAACGGGCAATCAACGGATGGCTTCCTAGACATACAAGGGAAGGGGGCTGTGGATAAGGTCATCATGGTCGACCAATCTCCGCTGAGCACTTCGCCCCGGTCCATTCCCGCGACATACACCAAAGCCATGGACGAGATCCGGCAGCTGTTCTCTCAGACAAGAGATGCAAAAACCATGCGATATAAGCCTGGTTTCTTCTCCTTCAACACCGATGGGGGCCGGTGTGATGAATGCAAAGGCGCGGGACACCAGGTCGTGGAAATGCAATTTCTTTCCGATATCGTCCTGACATGCGAAGCCTGTAAGGGCAAGCGCTTCAAGAGCGAGATCCTGGACGTGAAATACAGGGAGAAAAACATCGACGACATCCTCCAGATGAGTATATCCGAAGCGGCCTCATTTTTTTCGGATAACACAAAGATCCGGAAAAAACTGCTGCCTCTCATAGAAGTGGGCTTAGCCTATCTAAGACTGGGCCAGCCTACAACTACGCTCTCCGGAGGTGAGCTTCAGAGGATCAAACTGGCTTACAATCTCGTCCACCAGAAGAACAAAAACATCCTGTACCTTTTTGACGAACCGACGATAGGACTCCACCCCGATGATGTGGCTGTCCTTTTAGAAGCCTTCCAAACGCTCGTCGAAGAGGGAAACACGGTGGTGGTCATCGAACACAATCTCGACATGATCAAGTGTGCAGACCACATCATCGACCTTGGCCCTGAGGGTGGTGATGGAGGAGGGGAGATCGTTGTTCAAGGCCCTCCTGAAACCGCTATCCGCTCCCAAAAATCCCACACGGCACGCTACCTAAAAGGCTATCTGGCCGCTAAATAAGGGTAACAACAACAGAAATCCAGAAGTTTTTTTTTCGCCGGCACAAGGGATTCTCTCTGTAACCTGGAGAAACTCATGGATGTTTTGAACAAGCTGCACGATCAATGGGAGTTGGACATCATCGAGGGAGGAGACCACTCCTTCCGCACACCCAAATCCATGGCCCCGTCCGAAACAGATGTACATCGCCATATTCTGGACAAGGCGATCGATTGGCTCAGCGAAGACAACGTCTTTAGGCCAGATCTCATAGTTAGATAAAAATCCCCTTCTTAAAATAAGAGTCACAGTGCGTTGCCCACAGAGTGGCTCTTTCGGAATTGATTCTAGATTTTAGAATAAACAAGTTAATAGAAAGAAAAGGAAGTACTATCAGAAATTACCGCGGATTTACTCGGAGAACTCTGTTACTCTTGCAAACAATGTATACAAGATCACTCGCCCACAATGACCAGTCGTAAATCCATGACATTCGTGAATGTTGGACCTGTTTTGAGCAGGTCGCCCAGAGGGTAGAAGAAAGAATAGGAATCGTTATTGCGGAGGTATTCTTGGGCATCCAATCCTTGACTCGCTGCTCTGGTGACTGTTCTGCCATCGGCGAGTGCGCCAGCCGCATCGGTGGGGCCATCGGTACCGTCTGTACCCCCACTCAAAATGACCACTTTCTCCAGGCCGTCTATTGCGATCGCTGCTGCAAGCACAAATTCCTGGTTGCG
>JBATYS010000167.1:0-6696 GCA_049674205.1 Candidatus Aminicenantaceae bacterium | reverse complement strand
ATAGCGCCCACTTTTTCACCGCGCTCTGTGAGATAAGCCACAGATTCTTCTATCGTTTCTGTGGAGGATCCCATGGAAATGATGATCTTTTCTGCATCAGGCGCCCCGATATAATCAAAAAGCTTATACTGTCGCCCGATCTTAGTCGAAAGTTTATCCATGTATTCCTGTACGATTGCAGGAGTATCATCATAGAACTTATTCACTGTTTCTCTGCCTTGAAAGTAGACGTCAGGATTCTGCGCGCCCACTTTTATCTTCGGCCTTTCCGGATTCATGGCGCGTCCCCGGAATTCTCTCACATACTGCATCTCTAATAATTCAGATAAGAGTTCATAGGGGATAATTTCCACTTTTTGAACCTCATTGGACGTCCGGAACCCGTCAAAGAAGTGGAGAAACGGAACTTTTGACTTGAGCGTTGCCAGATGAGCAACAACGGCCAAATCCATCGTCTCCTGGACGGAGCCAGAAGCGATGAGGGCATATCCTGTGTTCCTTGCGGACATCACATCCGAATGATCGCCAAAAATGGATAACGACTGACAAGCGAGAGATCGTGCCGACACATGAAACACTGTAGGGAGCATTTCTCCGGCTATCTTGTGCATATTGGGAAGCATAAGCATGAGCCCCTGGGAAGCGGTAAAAGTTGTTGTCAAAGCGCCTGCAGACAGGCATCCATGGACGGAACCAGCTGCACCGGCCTCGGACTGCATTTCGATCACGTTGAGAGTTTGACCAAAGATGTTTTTTCTTTCCTGGGCTGACCAGGCATCTGCAAGCTCTCCCATAGATGAAGAAGGAGTGATCGGATAGATTGCTGCAACCTCGCTAAAAGCATAAGCTACGTGCGTTGCAGCTGTGTTGCCTTCAATGGGTTCAAATATTTTTATCATGGCTCTATCTCCTTAAAAAACTATTGGTATTATTTTTCTATAAATTGAAGATTCAGATTAGTGAATGAGTATTCAGTCTTCCTTGATCCTTCAATTACTCCTTTATTTCTGTCCTGCCTTCCAACGATTTTTTTATGGTGACTTGATCGGCGAAATCAATGTCAGAACCGACTGGAAGGCCCATGGCCAACCTAGTCAGTTTGACTTGAAAGTCTTTGAGTATTTTTACAAGATAATGAGCCGTCGCCTCTCCCTCCACAGTGGGGTTTGTGGCGATGATGATCTCCTTAAAATTCCCCTTTTCTATCCTATCGATGAGTCTGTCCAGTTTTAACTCTTCGGGACCGATTCCCTTCAGTGGAGAGAGTGTACCCAACAGAACATGGTATTTCCCTTTGTATATGCCAGTTTTTTCGATGGAAGTGATGTTAAAAGGCTCTTCGACAATACACAAAAATTCATCGCTATATCCATTATCCGTACAATAATCACAGGGATCTACATGAGTAAGGCTGTTGCAGACGGCGCAGTGAAAGATCTTCTTTTTAGCATCCTGGATAGCTTCTGTAAGTCTATCCGTATCCTCCTGAGGGAGCCCAATGAAGTAAAGCGCGATCCGCTGGGCGGATTTCGCCCCGATACCCGGAATTTTTTTGATCTCGTCTATGAGTCGGTTCAGAGGATGATCATGTGAGAACATCAAAAGAGTCCTGGAATTTTGAGTCCTGCTCCCATTGCCCCCAATTTCTCCTGTAGGGCTTCCTCGACCTTGGCCGTGGCATCATTAAATGCTGCAATGATTAAGTCTTGCAGCATCTCTACATCATCCTTATTCACGACTTCAGGGTCGATCGAGCACGAGATCAAGTTTTTGTTCCCATCAAGCATGACTACGATCATCCCTCCGCCGCTTGATCCTTCGACTCTCATCTCTGCTGTTTCCCTCTGGATCTGATCCTGCATATCTTTGGCCTGTTTGAGCATTTTTTGTAAGTTTCCAACGCCTTTCATTTATCCTCTCCTCTTACTTTTTCGTCTTTTTTATCTGTTCCACAGAAAGGATCTGTGCTTTAAAGGTGTCCATAAAATTCTTGACAGTGGGATCCTTCAACGCGATGTCGACATCTCTTTCTTGTTTCTTGCTCTTTTCCGCTTTCTCTGAAGGAGCCTCCTTTTTGATCGGTTCTGGTTCTTTTTTAGCCGACTTTGGTTGTGGGGCTTGAGGGATAACATCTTGATCGGGCACATGATCTATAGGGGAGTCCGGCCTGTTGTTCGCTGAATAATTCGGCTGTGGATAATCGCGAGTTCTTGGACTCTGATACGAATCCTTTAATTCTTTTTTGATGTCCTGGATATCCCTGAGGATATCTGCCAGGGGGACGATCTTTTTAAAGTGACACAACTTCACTAACAGAGCTTCCAGATATATCCTTGGATGAGAAGAAAACTTCAATCCTTGCTCCCCCTCTTGGAGGGCGATGAGATATCGCAAAAGCTCTTCAACAGAGGATTTCTCTGAAACTTTTTTTAGGTTTTCCAAGTCTTCACTGGCAAAAGGAAGTAAATCTTGAGAGTGTTCGACAGTGTGTACGAGCAACAGGTTCCTAAAATGAAGGATGAGCTCTTTGTAGAAAAAACGAAGGTCAAATCCGTTCTCAATGATCTCTTCGACCAGGGCGAAGACCTTATCCGATTTTTCCTCAAGAATGGCTGTGGAGAACTCGAGAAGAACATTATTGCTTATGGTTCCTAAAATCTCTTTCAGATCTTCATCATTAATAACATCCCCTGAGAAAGCCACAGCCTGGTCAAGAAGGCTCAAGACATCCCTGAGACTGCCATCCGCCGCTTCAGCAATAAGGTTCAAACCAAAAGGCGAAATAGTGATATTTTCCTTTTTTGTGATATCCAAAAGATGATTGATGAGATCCTTCTTGGAGATCTTCTTGAATTCGAAGTGCTGACATCTAGAAATGATCGTGGCAGGAACTTTGTGATATTCTGTTGTGGCAAAAATGAAGACCGTATGGGCGGGCGGCTCCTCAAGGGTCTTCAACAACGCATTAAAAGCTTCACGTGTGAGCATATGGACTTCGTCGATGATAATCACCTTATAGCGGCTGTGGATGGGTCTATACTTTACTCCTTCACGCAGAGATCGGACCTCATCGATCCCGCGGTTGGAAGCGCCGTCTATCTCGAGCACATCCACAGAACGATCCTCGTTAATCCCTGTGCAGAACTCACACTTATTGCATGGTGTAGGTGTCGGCCCGTCCTGGCAATTGAGTGCTTTCGCCAGGATCCGGGCTGCAGTTGTCTTTCCCACACCTCTCATACCAGAGAATATGTATGCCTGCGAGACTCTGTTATTCTGGACTGCGTTTTTCAAGGTTCGAACAACAGGCTTCTGACCGATCATCTTCTCAAAGGTCATAGGCCTGTATTTTCGTGCGTAAATCAAATAGCTCATTGTTTTCTTAAACCTATCCGTATACGTAATCGGGCGATTGATATGGGGTAAGGACTTTTTGTCCCTTTCTGTAAATTTTATAATAGCACATTTCTTGAGGAAAATAAAAATTTATTTCTGCCGAAAGGAGTTGCTATAGAAGAGTGCCTGGTATATCTTTTATGGGATGAGCAAAAAAACTGGGCTTATGGATATTCATACGGCAGTTCTGCTGTTCGGATTGGCAGGGCTCTTCGGTAAATGGCTTTCTCTATCCCCTCTTTTTATCGTGCTGGGACGCGTTTTTTTTGCAAGTCTGGCCCTAGCTCTTATCCTTATTATCTCGCGCCAAGGCTTCTCCATAACACCTAGCCGGATCTATCTCCTTCTTCTTTTTCTCGGCTTCATCCTATCCGTTCACTGGATGTCATTTTTTCAATCTATTCAGGTCTCGAGTGTGGCGATAGGCTTGCTCTCCTATTCGACATTTCCCGTGTTCACGACTTTTCTTGAACCGCTTTTTTTAAAGGAACGATTGGTTAAAACAAATGTGCTTTTTTCACTGCTGTGTCTATTCGGTGTTTTCCTGATCATACCAAGTTTTCATATCAACAATGCCACGTTTAGGGGTGTGCTCTGGGGCCTCCTCTCGGGCTTTACCTTTTCAATTCTTACAATTTTCAACAGAAAACTTACGCAGAAGCTCTCTCCTTTGAGCATTGCCTTCACCCAAGATTTTTTTGCCACTATCTTCCTCCTTCCCTTCCTCTTTATCCTGCGCCCTGAGTTTTCCAGTAGAGATATCGTCCTGCTTATCATTCTAGGAACCGTGTGCACTGCGGGTTCTCACACTCTATTCATCAAAGGGATGAGATACATCAAGGCTCAAACAGCGAGCATTATAAGCTCCCTCGAACCGGTTTATGGAATTATATTTGCCTTTCTTTTTCTCAGTGAGATACCATCTCTCCGCACCATAGCAGGAGGGTGTATTATACTAATGAGCCAGGTGCTCATTTTCATAAAAATCTTCAACTTAGACCATTCAAATTCAGTGTGAGACTCTTATCGTCTTGGTCTTTCCTGTTTTTGACTCTTTGGAGTCCTCTTTATCTATCTTTTTAGTCTTTTTTGTCTCTGATTGTTCAGGCTCTTTCTTCTCTTTCTTTACGGTCTTTTTCTTTTCTGATTTGACCTCTTTGGCCTTTATCTCCTCTTTTTCGTGCCTCTGTTTGATCAAGGTCTTCTCTGTTTTGTGTTTCTGCTCCACCTCGTTGATCTTGCTTTCGTATTTTTCCTCAACGACTTTTTTCTCTTCAGTGGTCTTCGCAGTCTCTGTCTCTTTTTCCTTGCTCCTGATGATGCGGTTCACTTCTTCCTTCTGACTCTCCTCCATGCGTTCCACTTCGCGGATCTGTTCTTCCTTTAAAAGCGAGCCAATGTTGGCCGGCACATCCTCTACTGCCGTTTCTATCCTGGATTCTTTCACTGCTTCTTTGGCTTCTTGGACATTGAGGACAGTCCTCGGTGTTACTCTTTCATTCTCTCGAATTCTGGGCCTGTGGACCTGAATCTCTCCACTCCGGACCATGGCAGTATTGGGATCTTCTGAATCAACGAGTTCATACTTGGATATTTTCGTCTTTGTCAACTGACTCACAGTCTCCACGTCGATGCCCTGATTCATGATCACACGATCGCGATCCATGATGTTTGTTTTTGTTATAGTAGTCCTTACGATGTTGTAATTCCTTTCCACAGGTAACACATACTTGTAGATCCCGGTGTGCAAAAAATATTGACCGTCAACAAAAACCCAGAGTGTATCTGGTATGGGGTATGGGAGTGTTCGAATCCCTTCACCAAAGACAAACTCGACATCCGGAGGCAATGGTGCCCACCCGATATAGGCGCCTCCATACCTCCAGCTCACCCAAGCGGACCCCCAGATATAATCTGGAACCCAAAACCATCCCAGCGACGCATCCCAACTCCAGCGGCCATAATGGAAGGGCGCCCAGCCCCATTCATAGCTCGAGATCCAAGTCCAACCATGACTGCTCCAAAGCCAACGGCCGTATGTGTAAGGACGCCAGCCGTATCTGGTTCCGTAGGGGATCCAGACATATCCAAAAGGGGAATAGTCGACCCATGCTCCATATGGGGCAAGATGATCATAAAAATAGGACGTATCGATTCGAGAGGGATAATCCCTGTAATCCTCTTCATAATAGCCTTCATCCTCGGACGGGGGGTATCCCGCCTCGGGGTAAGGCACATAATAGATACACCCTGCAGCCAGGATAAGTCCAAACACAACCGAAATCAAAAGAAGATTTTTTTTCATTTTCTTTCTCCACTATCCATATTAACTGCAAAAATTATGCCAAAAATGCCTTCGCCTGATATCACACAATTCCAAGGCAAATAGTGTTTCCAATACAGGTCAATTGTCCCCTCTGCACGCTATTGACGTTCCCCCTAATAGCCTGATTTTTTGCCCTTGCTGTGCAGAATGGAAGTATAGGCATCCCTCGCGAGACCACAGAAGGAATTAATCCATCTCTTTGAATACCTTTTTGATCCGTTTAAAAGCCCAGCTCAGATCCTTCTGCTTGATGTTAAGGGGAGGAGAAAAACGGATGACATTTTTGTGGGTATCCTTGCATAGCATCCCTTCTTTCTTCAGTGCTTCACAAAATCGCCGTGCGCCGCCGGCTTTGGGTGTTAGTTCAATGCCCATGAGCAATCCTTTTCCTCTGACTTCCTTGATATGCTTGCTTTTTATGCTCCGGAGCTTTTTGAGGAAATATTCACCCTGCTCCTCGGAATTCTCGATCAAATCCTCTTCTTTGATTATTCGGATAGACTCCCGGGCAACCGCACAGGCCAAGGGATTTGCTCCAAAAGTAGATCCATGAGTCCCTGGTGTAAAAACTTCAAGAACATCTCGCCTCGACAACACGGCCGAGATGGCGTAACACCCTCCACCGAGGGATTTTCCGATCGTGAGAACATCGGGTTTGATGGATTCGTGCTCATACGCAAAAAGTTTCCCTGTTCTTCCAAGCCCTGTCTGGATCTCATCCGCAATGTACAGCACGTTATTCTCTTCGCAAATCTGCTTGGTGTCTCGCAAATAGCCCTCTGGAGGCATGACGATACCTCCCTCCGCTTGGATAGGTTCCATCAAGAACGCCGCCGTGTTAGGAGTTATAGCCTCCTCCAATGACCTGGCGTTTCCATAAGGGACCTCGACAAATCCAGGGGTGAAGGGGCCAAAATCGTTTTTGTATACGTCTTCCGAAGTAAAACCTATGATCGTGATCGTGCGTCCATGAA
>JBATYS010000166.1:0-3158 GCA_049674205.1 Candidatus Aminicenantaceae bacterium | reverse complement strand
ATCTGAGGAACTGAATGATGTCACTCTCGAGTCTGGCATCAAAGTTAAGCCCGTTTACGGGCCTGAAGACATTCAGGACATCGATTTTGAGCAGGAGATCGGACAGCCGGGCCAATTCCCCTTCACGCGTGGAATCCATCCGTTTATGTACCGCCAACGGCCCTGGACCATGCGCCAGTATTCGGGATTCGGCACCGCCAAAGAAACGAACGAACGGTTCAAATGGCTTCTGAGTCAAGGACAGACGGCCTTGAATGTCGCTTTTGACCTTCCAACACAGATGGGGCTGGATTCCGATGATCCCATGGCTGAGGAAGAGGTGGGCAGAGTCGGTATGGCGATCGACACACTGAAAGACCTGGAGGAGGCGTTTATCGATATCCCCATCGACCGGATCAGCACAGCCCTCACCATCAATCCCGTGGCATCTATTTTACTGGCCATGTATCTTGTCGTTGCCGAAAAACAGGGTATCCTCTGGGAAGACGTGAGAGGGACGACCCAGAACGACATCCTCAAAGAATATATCGGGCGGGGTACGTGGATCTTCCCGGTCGCGCCTTCCATCCGGCTCATCGGGGATATGGTGGAATTTTGTTCGCAACATGTCCCCAAGTTCAATCCCTTCAGCGTCTGCGGCTACCACATCCGGGAATCCGGAGCCACTCCTGTCCAGGAGATGGCCTATGCTTTCGCAATCGCCATCACCTATATCGAAGAAGTGCTGAGCCGTGGGCTCGATATCGACAGTTTTGCCGGACGGATCGCCTTCAATTTCGATATCCATGGGAATCTGTGGGAGCAGGTGGCTAAATTCAGAGCGGGCCGGAGGCTATGGGCAAAGATTGTCAAAGAACGCTTCGGAGCGCAGAATCCGAGCTCAATGCTTTTAAGAATGATCGCCGGCGGCGGGGGCGGAGGATTGACCGTCCAGCAGCCAGAGAACAACATCGTGCGAGGGGCTTACTATGCCCTGATCTCGGCGCTTTCGGGGACACAAACCATGGCCCTCTGCTCGTATGATGAGGCGTACACGATCCCATCCAAAAAAGCTGCACTCATCAGCCTGAGAACCATGCAGATCCTTGCCGATGAGATGGGCCTCACAGATACGGTCGATCCGTTAGGAGGTTCCTACTACATCGAATGGCTTACAAAGGAGATTGAACAAAAGATCGTCGAAAACATGAAACAGGTGGAAGACTTCGGGGGCATGGTTAAAGCTGTGGAATCAGGCTATATCCAAAGCGAAGTGAGTCGGCAGGCGTACATTCGAGAAAAAAAGATACAATCGGGAGAGATCCCAAAGATCGGTGTCAACAAATACGTGATGGATGAGGAGACGGCCGATGTGGAGCTCCATCCCTTCAATCCTTGTGTCGCAGAGGAGCAGACGAGAAAGCTCGATGAGATAAAGAGAACACGGAACACAAACGAAGTCAGCGAAGCTTTGTTGAGTTTAGAAGAGGCCGCCCGATCAAAAGATAATGTGATGCCGCATATTCTGAAGGCTGTAAGGAGCTATGCGACTTTGGGTGAGATCACCCGGGTTTTTAAAGACATTTTTGGCGAATTCAAAGAACCCGTGGGACTATGACCAAATACAGGATAGGCATAGATGTCGGGGGGACTTTTACGGATTTCCTCCTGACGTCAGAGGAAGGAAGCTCTGAGATCTTCAAGGTCTTATCCACTCCGGAGGACCCTTCTGTCGGCCTGATGAGCGGGCTTTCGGAGATGGCCACGGCTAAAGATACGTCTCTCCAGCAATTTATCCGGAGCGTCACGACCATTGTCCATGGAACGACGGTTACAACAAACGCGGTTTTAACACGCAGAGGCGCAAAGACCGCCCTTCTGACCACTAAAGGCCTGAGAGATGCCCTGGAGATGCGCAGGGGAATACGGGAGGAACAGTACAATAATCGTTACACCAATGTGGAGCCGCTCGTTCCGAGATATCTGCGATACCCTATCGAGGAGCGGCTGGATTACAAAGGAGATGTCCTTACAGAGATCAAGGAATCGGATGTGTTGGATGCTGTTCGGCTGTTCGAAAAAGAAGATGTCGAGGCCGTCGCCATCTGCTTCATGAATTCATTCGCCAATGGCTATCACGAGACTGTCGCAGCAAAGGTCATTAAGAAAAAAATGCCTACAGCTTATTTGACAGTGTCTTCGGAATTTTTGCCCAGCATCCGGTTCTACGACCGCATTTCCACCACTGTTTTGAATTCTTATGTGGGCCCGATTTTGAGGCGTTATCTGACGAGCCTCATCCAGAAGCTGAAGGATACCGGGTTCGATGGAGTGCTTCTCATCATGCAGTCCAACGGGGGAGTGGTCTCTCCGGAAAGTGCGATCGAAAGCGCTGCGGTCACTCTGCTCTCGGGGCCTGCGGCCGGGCCCATAGCGGGCATCGAATATACATCCATCCAGGATTACGATGATTGCATCACCATCGACATGGGGGGGACGAGTTTTGATGCGGCGCTTATCAAGGATAAGACACCGCTTGTGACCACAGAAGGTGAGATCAACCGGCTGAGAATAGCCCTCCCCATGTTGGGGATTTACACCATCGGCGCCGGCGGCGGGAGCATCGGCTGGGTCGATGAGGGAGGGTTGTTGCGTATGGGCCCACAGAGTGCCGGATCCAATCCAGGGCCAGCCTGTTATGACTTGGGCGGAGATCTGCCGACCTGTACGGATGCAGACCTTGTCCTGGGATATCTGGATAAGGATTTTTTTGCCGGCGGTAGGATGCTGCTCAATTATGACCGTGCTGTTAAAGTCATCAAGGATAAGATCGCTGATCCTCTGGGTATGGATGTGACTCAAGCTGCAGCGGGCATGTACAGGGTGATAAACGTCAATATGGCCTCTGGTGTCCGGGAAGTGAGTGTGAAACGCGGCCACGATCCGAGAGAATTTCCTCTTGTCGTGGCCGGGGGCGCAGGGCCCGTTCATGCCTGTATGATCGCCCAGGAACTCGAGATCCCGGTCATGATAATCCCGAAGGAATCTTCCATCTTTTGTGCGGCCGGCATGCTGATGTCCGACCTCAAGCACGATTTTGTGAGAACCTATTCGACACCAATCCATGGGATGGATATCGAAAAATTCAAAACCATGTTCCATGACATGGAGAAAGAAGC
>JBATYS010000165.1:0-3171 GCA_049674205.1 Candidatus Aminicenantaceae bacterium | reverse complement strand
CGATCCGTATCGACAATGAAAAATCCCCGATCCATGGCATTCCCGTCGACCTCCGTAAGCCTCTCTACAAAATTTTCCTCAAGCATGCTGATGGGCTTTCCAGGCGACAGGGACGAATCTGGATAGACTACGACCTAATGAAGTCACCTGAGCTTCTGATTCCCTACCCATTCGAATCTCCTGAAGACAACGTAGAAATAGCGAAACCCCCTTCATCCAAACTTGAAAACGCGCAAAATGCTTCTTATCTTTTGGCAGAGATGACCTGGCCAGAGGCCCAGGTCCGGTTCAAAGAGGTGGATGTCGCGCTGTTACCTGTGGGCTCCATGGAACAGCACGGACCACACTTGCCTCTTGACACCGATGCATTTGACGCGAACTACCTTGCACGCCGTGTGGCAGAGGCCTGCAGCCCCCCGAAGCCTCTAGTGCTTCCTCTCATTCCTTATGGAGTCTCCTATCATCACGAAGACTTCAGCGGGACTCTCAGTATCAGCCCAAAAACTCTGACCCAGCTTGTTTATGAAGTCGGAATAAGCGCTGCCCGGAACGGAATTACAAAACTGGTGATCATAAATGGCCATGGAGGGAATATTCCTGCTCTCCAATTCGCTGCACAGATGATCAATCGTGATGCACATATCTTTACCTGCGTTGAAACGGGTGAAACCAGTGAAAAGGACATCGGCGCCTTGACAGAAACTCCCAACGATGTCCATGCCGGTGAAGTGGAAACCAGCACCGCCTTGGCTAACCGTCCTCACCTCGTCAAGCTCGATGCAGCGAGGAAATTCATTCCACGATTCTCGAGTAAATACCTCAATTTCAGCTCCAAACGAAGTGTCGAATGGTACGCTCGGGTTGCGAAAATCTCGACAACAGGAGTCTTGGGAGACCCAACGAAAGCAAGCCGAGAAAAAGGCGAAAAGATATGGGAGATCATGATCAAGCATCTTGTGGAATTCGTTGAAGATCTCAACAGCATGAGCCTGGATGAGATCTACCACAAAAGATTCTGACAGGAGTGAGATGAAAATCACAACACTAGAGGCATGGGCCGTTTCCATGGCCCTGAAAGAACCCTACACCATCGCCTACGAAACGATTGAAACAGCCACTAATGTCTTTCTCCGTGTGGAGACAAACAGCAAGATCGTAGGATTCGGCTGTGCTGCACCCGACCTGCAGATCACCGGAGAAACGCCAGAGACAGTGCTCAAGGTCATGAGTGAGATTGTTTATCCTTCCATAAAAGGCTCAGACCCTCTGCGAACTGCCATGTTACTCGAGCGACTGGCTCCCCTCCTGGGTTCTCAATCCTCAGCACTCGCCGCTGTCGATATGGCCCTTCATGACATTCTCGGAAAAGTGTGCGGACTCCCTCTTTGGAAATTACTGGGAGGTTTTAGAGACCGGATCAAGACCAGCGTCACCATAGGAATACTGCCTGAAAAAGATACGGTGGACCGTGCCAAAGCATGGATCACCCAGGGTTTTAAATGCCTGAAGATCAAGGGGGGTAAAGACATGGAATTGGACATTGTCCGGGTGCACAAGGTCCGCGAAGCTGTAGGGGAAGAGATCGAATTGCGATTCGATGCCAACCAGGGTTTCACTTTCGAGCAAGCACTCAAATTTGTCGAGAGCACCCGTCATTGCCGGCTTGAATTGATCGAACAACCCACGCCGACCGGACAGCCGGACTTACTGGGGAGGGTCACATCAAGCGTGTCAATCCCCGTAATGGCGGATGAAAGTTTAATAACGTTGAGGGATGCGTTCCGTCTTGCGCGGAAGGACCTCGTGGATATGGTTAATGTCAAGCTGATGAAAGTCGGAGGAATCGCTGTTGCCCGCCAGATCAATGCCGTAGCACGTTCTGCCGGCCTGGAGGTTATGGTGGGATGTATGGACGAATCAGCAATAAGCATAGCCGCGGGCCTGCATTTCGCACTTGCCCGACCGAATGTTTTTTACGCCGACCTTGACGGTCACCTCGATCTCATTGATGACCCCTGCGATGGCGCAGTTCTCATCCGCAACGGGGTCCTTTACCCCAACAGCAATCCTGGCCTAGGATTCGATATTCCTTGCTGACCCGGGAGTCATCTACGGTCATCATATTATGCATTAAACAATGGGGGATCCTTCAAGATTCTGTTTGATTTTGGAAAAATTTGTAATAAGATAAACACCTTGATTGACCGATCCAATCTGACATAGATGGAAGGAAAGGACAAATACAAAGAAGGAGAACCCTATGAACTTTGATAAGTTATACAGAAAAGCCGTGGAAACAGGGATAAACAACGACCTGAGAGGCAAAAATGAGGTTAAAAAGGTATTAAAAGACGAAAAGGAAAAATATAATAAGCTCGAAAAGGGCGACCTTGAATTCTATGACAGAGACAGACTTTTTAATCCTTATCCAGATACTCGTATTCTTTCTGGCGACAAAAATCTGGAGATCCGGAAGGTCATCGTCGGCATTGACATGCAAGTGGGGGAAATACTTCTAACCCATCTACTAAACAAAGAGAAAAAGGGACACATCGACCTAGTAATCTCTCATCACCCCCAAGGATTTGCACTTGCCCAGCTTTATGAAGTCATGAGGCTGCAGGCCGACCTTCTTGCCCATTACGGAATCAGCATCAGTGTTGCGGAACAACTCATGGAGAAACGAATCAGTGAAGTCGAACGGAGATTTTTACCCGTCAACCATACCAGAGTTGTGGATGCCGCTAAAGTTCTGGAGATTCCAATGATGTGTATCCATACACCTGCGGATAATTGTGTCGCCAATTTTTTAACAAAAACCTTCGCAAAGAAAAAACCCTACAAACTCAAAGACATCATGGATATCCTGAAGTCCATCCCCGAGTACAAAAAGTCGATGAAACTCCAAGTCCCGCCAAAGATCGTGAATGGCACAGAAAACAATAAATGCGGGAAAATCTTCGTCGACATGACAGGCGGGACAGAGGGGTCGAAAGAGATATTCGAGAAATTCGCTAACAGCGGTGTGAGTACCATGGTGGGGATGCACTTCAGTGAAGAACATCTTGAAAACGCTAAGAAAGCCAACCTGAATATGATCATCGCTGGCCATATAGCCAGTGATGTCTTAGGGCTGAACCTGCTGTTCGATGAGATCGAAAAAGAAGAAAA
>JBATYS010000164.1:0-6827 GCA_049674205.1 Candidatus Aminicenantaceae bacterium | reverse complement strand
TCCTTCCCCTCCACCTGCTCCGGGGACATATACTCAGGAGTGCCTATCATCACACCGGCACCGGTTATGCCCTTTCCTTTTAACGAACGGGCGATCCCAAAATCCATGATCCGTGCTTGGCCATCTTTATCGATCATGATATTGCTCGGTTTGAGATCCCGGTGTACTACTCCCAACCGATGGGCTTCCACCAAGCCTTCACAAATCTGTTTGGCTATTGATATTGTGGTTCCGATCGCCAATTGACCTGATTGCCGTATCAATCCCTTTAAATCCTGGCCTTCGACATACTCCATCGTGATGTAGTAGCTTCCTTCTTCTTTCCCAAGGTCGTACATCCTGCCGACATTCTTGTGGACGATCTTGCGAGCGAATTTCAACTCATTCTGGAACCGTTCAACAGTGTTCTTATCCGAAGAGATCTCAGGTTTAATGAGCTTGAGCGCAACTTTTTCTCTGAGCTCGATATCATCGGCCTTATAGACTTTCCCCATCCCCCCTTTGCCCAGCTCTTCAATAATTTGGTATCGGCGGGCAAAGGTCGAACCCGTTGTCAGTTCTTCACGGGGAGCTTGGAGGGTTTCCGTATGCTCAATGGGTTTTTTGGGCTCCTTGGCCTTTATGGGCTTTTCCTCAGAAACACCCAACTGCGTCCCACAATCCGCACAAAACTGCGACATCTCAGGATTTTCGGAGTGACATTCAGGGCAACGAGTCGTCATTATTTCCCCTTTCAAGGCTGAAGAGAGATTATCAATTAATAACCAAAGAGTCAACCGATTACAGCGATTACAGCGGACCCCGGTCGGGGGATGAACAAATCGCTTAATTTGAAGAATGCCCTCTCTCAGTGATCTGGTTTCTTGACTATGAATACATTAAGCATATATCCCGTATTCCCCATATTAAACACAAAAACACTTAACAAAATCACCCTAAGTTGTTATTATACAACAAGATAGAGGTATAAAATGTCATCGAAAATGGATTGTACAATGGGTGAAAGATTAAACATTCATTTTAACAGAAAAATTAGGCTAGAATTTCATGGAGCGAGGTTATGTTTGTTTGTACTGGCCTATAATCTGGGTAACTTTCTGCGCCGCTTGGCTCTTCCGGGAAAAATCAAGCAATGGTCGCTTCGGAGCCTGCTTGTGAAACTTATAAAGATTGGAGCTAAGGTTCTCAGACACAGCCGTTATGTTATTTTCCAAATGGCAGAGGTTGCTATAAGCAAGGAAATATTCGCTGAGATACTATCGAGGATAAATCGATTACGATGTTGTGGGATTTAAAGCAATACTTACAAATTTGGGATCTATGCGGAGGTATCCCTAATGCTCGGATTTGAGGAAGAAAATTGCAAAGATCGAAGAAAATCGTGTCAATTTGATTCCTATATCCCGATAAAATGCTGTAAAATGAAAAAAAACGGTTAAGGGTGAAATGTAAATCAATATGATGCCCAATATTCTCTTTTGTAATGTTGATATGGGGAATATTGGATCAATTAGTTGCCATGGTCTGACCACAAAATGTAACCTATTGACTCTATTTCTTAAAGAGTGATATCGTTTGAACAGAATGTCAGCAGAGAATTCTAGTAAAGAGTTTACTATTCGTATAATTGCAAGGTTGCTGATCTTTTTGGTCCTCACTGGGATAAGTTCTTTAGGGCTTTCGGTCGATGCCGAAGGAAGGATTGGGGATGTGCCTGCTGAGAAGCGACAGATTATTCTCTCCCGCGTTCAGGTCTTCGATCCTGCAGCAGGCGTTTTACAGGAAGCGCAGGACATATTGATCGAAGGGGAGCAGATTAAAGCCTTGGGAAGAAGAGATGCATTCCAAAAAGATACATCTTACAAAGACGCAACCAAAATAGACCTAAACGGAAAATTCGTCCTCCCTGGACTCTTTGAGTGTCACACCCATCTGGCATTTTTGCCCACAAACTCAGAAGAGGAAATGATCAAAGAGCTCCGCGCTTTCGTGTGCAACGGCATCACCCAGGTGCGTGACCTGGGCGGCCCCATAGACATTGTCAGCCGAATGAGTGAACGAATTTCAAAGGGCGAGATCCTGGGTCCTAAAATGTTCTACTCCGGTCCGCAGCTCCAAAGTTCTCCTCTTTTCTATGCTCGCAAAAACGAAACTCTCCCGGGCTTCACAGTGAGCATCAACTCAAAAGAAGACGTGGACAGGGTTTTAACAGACCTGGCTAGGAAAGGCGCGTGTATGGTCAAGACCTACAACCGTATGGATCTGGATGTCTACAAACACCTCCTGGATGTGGCTCAGAAATACGGGCTCAGACCTGTCCATGATCCAGGGAGATATCTCTACCACAGCCTCACCATGGACACGGTCATGGATATGGGAGTCACAAGCATCGAACATTGTATCGCTCCTTGGCCTCTCGTTCTGAAAGATGAACTTAAAAAACAGCACGACCATCTCATGGCCACCGATGCAGATGAGGCGGCACGTGATGCACTCATGACCAAAGTGATCGAACTGGGTGTTGATTCGATCTCCCTGGACAAGCTGCAGCGTCTTTTGGATAAGATGCTCGAACACAATGTCTACATCTGCCCTACACTCTGGATCTACGGTTATGAGGACATTTTTACCCCGTTTTTCATAAAGCACGGGGTTAAAATCCTGGTCGGCCATGACGGCCCCAGTCCCACCAAGCTATTTTGGGAGATGAAAAAACTCATGGAACTGGGACTTTCCGAAGTAGAGATACTGAGAGGCGTTACTATATATCCTGCGCAGTGGCTGGGCGTTGAGGACAGCTTCGGCTCCATCGTTTCCGGGACGCAGGCAAATCTTTTGATTCTCGACAGAAATCCGCTCGATGACATCGCAAACATTGAATCAGCACATATGGTTTTAAAGAACGGGCAGGTGGTCTTCAACAAAGAGGAATATAAGGAATAGCAATTAAATAGTAGTTGGTTCCTATTTGTGGGGAAATGCCCTATATATATGAAACATATTGAGCACCTCAAAAAATAGATCCACTTCGATTGCCATAATTGGTGCAGGAGTTTCAGGGCTCACGGCAGCCTATTATTTAAAGAAACTTGGATATCAAAATGTCACTGTATTCGAAAGGGAAAGCTATGTTGGGGGGAAAGTTCTATCTTACGAATATGAGGGGAATACATACGATCTGGGCGCCATCATTATTGGCGACGAGAAAAACTATAAAAATTACCATGAATTATTAGCCGCTTATGACATCCCGTTGGAAAATTTTGTAATGCCGGATTTGGCCTTCATGGATGGCCATCGATGCTCGTTTGAACAATATTTTAAAGATCACTTCTCTTTTGCTCGTGTTCTTAGAGCGTTTTTTAACATGTTATGCCTTGGCTTCAAATTCAAAAAATACCTATCAGGTAGCTTTGTCGATGCCTCGCCTGAATTGTATATCAATTTTAAAAACTTTATGCATAAGTATAAACTTGAACCCGTAGCTGACACGCTATCCCCTTTTCTGATTGGATGTGGGTACGGTTGTTATGAAGAGATTCCTGCCATTTACTTATTCCGCTTCTTGTGGATGTTTTTCAGGACATATCTGCGCTTTAATAATCTATTAAAACTCTTTCGCGGCGAAGAAAGCTCAGAAATAACCGGTTGTAAAAATGGCTGTCAAGAGCTGTGGATTAAGATGGCTGAAGAGCTACATGTGGAAACAAACGCTGAAATTGAAACCATCCGAAGGAATGTGATGGATTCAGCGAGTGTAAAAGATCCAAAAATTGAGATCGTTGTGAATGGCAAAACGAGAACATTTGACCGCCTGATCATTTCATCACCGCTGGATGAAACGGTTCAATTTTTGGATGTATCAGAGAAGGAGAGAGAACTGTTCGGGAAGATAGTGCACACTGATTATTATGTGACGCTCTTTGAAGGAGACGGATTCAACAAAAGTTTGTTTATCAGAGATCATATTCATCCATCAACAAAGGGGAAGACAGTTGCAGTTTTCTATAGGCATTGCGATTCGAATGTGTACATGGGATATCAAATGGCTCCTCCGGATACAAGCCCGGATGAGCTCATCGAGATGTTAAAGTATGATGTAGAGCAGCTTGGAGGAAGATTCGATGGAGTTTTAACGCAGAAGCATTGGCGCTATTTTCCCCGCGTCAGCTCTGAGGATTTGAGAGCCGGCTTCTATAAGCGACTCGATGAGCTGCAGGGACAGAAGGGGACTTACTACATCGGCGCTGTTTTAAATTTCGAAACACTCGAAAATACAGCAGATTTTGCCAAGAGATTAGTCCTAAAGCACTTCGCCTGACAAAAAAGGGGACTGTCACCTTTTTCCAGGGGGGAAGCAGAAAGGTGACTGGTGCCTTTTTTATTCCAGATTGAAATGTAGGGTCATCTCCCCGAGCGGACCGTTCGGGGAACGGTCCTTACAAAAAAAGGATTATCCTATATTTGGCCCTTTTTTGCTTTTTGAGATTAGCCGGGGAGGTAAAAAGGCGAGATTAACGGGGTTAGAAAGAGCTCGGTAAATTCATCCCCCAGTTCATCCCATAAGGCGATTTACTCATTTTGTCCCGCATTTTATCCTATTCCTTGAAGTGAGAGCTGTATTCTAATAAAATGGCCAATTGTAGAGAGATCAGTCTTATTGATAATCCTGATTTTATAAATCCGTATATCGCCAAAAAATCCAATCCCAGGGAAAACTACCAAGTCCTAGTGGACGATGCACCAGATCTCATTTTCACCACAGATCTTGAAGGAAATTTTCTCTATCTCAACAAAGCTGCACAGGAAGTCATTAAGGCATCTTCAAAGACACGAAAAAACAACCTCATCAAGATCACAACTCCAGCATATCAAAAGGAAATTCAAGCGCTGCTAAAGAGCATTCGTCGGAAAAAATTTCCCCCTCCACTCGAAGTTGAGATAAAAACAGCCATTGGCAAACACATCCCTCTTGAAATTCAGTTCAAGCCCATAAAAAACTCCCGGGGAATCATCGTCGCTCTCGAGGGTATAGGACGAAATATCACCGAACGAAAAAAGGCAGAAGAGGTCTTTAAGGATTCTGTGAAACAATTTAGAACCATCATCGAAACGGCCAAAGATGGTGTCTTCATTATTCAGGATGGCCTCTGTAAATATGCAAATAAGGCTATTGAAAATATATTGGGCGTCTCCCCTGACGAACTTGTGGGTACGTCTATACTCGAAATGTTGCCGCAAAAAGAAAGAGACATCATCGAAAAGCAATACCATATGCGCCTCGCAGGAAAAGATGTCCCCTCGGTCTATGAGCTCAACCTGGTCTGTAAGAATAAAAAAACAAAAAAAGTTGAGATATCAGCCTCTGTCATCCAATACGAGGGCCAGCCGGCAGATATTGGATTCATCCGGGATCTCAGCGACCGCCAACACATCTCCAACAAAATGGATGAGATGAACCGGGAGATCGAAAGGTTCGCTCAGATCACCGCAGCTCTGGTTCTGGTCGAAGACGCAGGGGATTTTTTAAAATTCGTAACACAGGCTGTTGCGGACATCTCCGATTTCAACAGAGTGCTCATCTCCTACTTCATCGACAAGCCTCCCTACCGGGAGATCATCGGTTTCCATGGAATCGAACAAAAAGAACTGGACAAGATCAAAGAAGTGAAGATGCCGAGAATCAAGTACCTCGAATACTTCGAACAGGGAATAAAACTAGGCAACCAATCGTGTTACATACCTCATAACTTGAAAGACATCCTGGACCAAACAGCTGTTATCTACGGGAAAAAAACCTACCCCGAAAAAAATGGACACTGGCACAGAGAGGACAATCTCCTTGTGGCCATGAAAAATGTTATGGGACAAGTTATCGGGATAATTTCTGTTGATGAGTCCAAGAGCGGCCGCGCTCCCTCTGCAGTGACTGTGAGGCCATTGGAGATCTTTGCAAACCTGATCTCAGAAATGCTCCAGAGAAGAATTCTTGCTAAAAAGATCAAAGAATCCGAGGAAAAATACAGGGAGTTGATCACCAACATCAAGGTGGGTATTTTCCGAATGGATCCGCATGGCCAAATCCTAGAAGCCAATCCATCGGCTGTCGAGATGTTCGGTTTTAAAAATGCAACGCCTTTCCTTGGGAAGAACGTATCTGAGTACTTCCATTTGCAGGAAATATCATCCAACTTCATGGCTGAGATGGCAAACAACGGCCTGGTCAAAAACAAGGAATTCTTTCTGAAGAGAAAAAACGGGACACAATTCTGGGCTTCGCTGACATCAACGCCCATAAGAACGGAAACAGATAAAATTCTCTACTATGATACTGTGATCGAGGACATCACGAAGAAGAAACAGCTGCAGGAGGAAGTCCATCGGCTTTCCATTACAGATGAGCTCACCGGGCTTTTTAACAGGCGTTATTTCAACCAGAATTTGCCTAAAGAGATAAAAAACGCCGAAAGATGGCGGAGTTCGCTGTCACTCATCATGATAGATATCGATGATTTCAAGCACTACAACGATACATATCATCACTTAAAGGGGGACGAACTTCTTAAAGAAGTGGCGAATGTCATCTCACAGAATATCCGGAGGGAGAGGGATGGCGATTGGAGCTCGCGGTTTGAGGACAACAGCTCATCGATCGGTGATTGGGCTTCGAGGTTCGGAGGGGATGAATTCGCCATCATTCTGCCAGGAGCCGAGGACGAAGTTGCCCTCAAGGTAGCGGATCGAATCAGAAAAGTCTTTTCAGAGTTGACGTTTAAGCCCAAGGGAACAGCCGTCCATAAATCAATAAGTCTGGGCATCGCACACTG
>JBATYS010000163.1:0-4569 GCA_049674205.1 Candidatus Aminicenantaceae bacterium | reverse complement strand
GATCTCTCTAATGAGGGCATAACCACCTCGATGGAGGATGCGGTTCGATTGAATGTGTCTGCAGTCGCCCTTTCCATTTTTGTGGGTTCAGATTATGAACAACAGACACTCATGAACTTGGCTATTCTAGTGGATATGGCGGAGGAGTTTGGGATTCCTGTCCTCGCTGTCACAGCCGTAGGAAAGGAACTGGGTAAAAGGGACGAGCGTTTTCTCTCCCTCTCCTGCCGGATCGCCGCAGAACAAGGGGCCAGTTTTGTCAAGACCTATTACTGTGACGATTTTGAAAAAGTAGTTGGAAGCTGTCCGGTTCCCGTCGTCATTGCCGGTGGTCCTAAACTCGAAACAGAACTGGATTCATTCAAGCTGGCACACAGTGCTATCCAAAAGGGAGCCAGGGGAGTAGACTTTGGCAGAAACATCTGGCAGAATCCCAATCCCATCGGTATGATCAAGGCCATTCGTGCGATCGTCCATGAGAATGCTTCGCCGGAAGATGCACAGAGGATATACGACGAAAACAAGTAGTCCACAGAAATAGGTAAACTGAAGGAGATTTAGAATGAAAATTGCGCTTGTACAGCAGCATGCCACATTAGACCATGAGGACAATGTTCGCCGTGGCCTCGAGGCATTCAAGATTGCGGCCGAATCGGGCGCCCAACTCATCGCCTTTTCTGAGCTCGCCTTTTACCGTTTTCTTCCGCAAACTCAAGCGACTCCGGAAGCTCTGAAGAAGGCAGAACCCATTCCTGGTCCCACAACAGAGAAATTTTCCCGTCTTGCCAAGGAATACGGTGTTGTCGGTGTTCTTAATACCTTTGAATCCGATGGCGAACGAACCTATGATGCCTCCCCGGTTATAGATGCGGATGGCACTCTGCTCGGTGTGACCCGAATGGTCCACATCATGGAGGGATTGGGATTCTATGAGAAGGGATATTACACGCCCGGCGATAAGATGAGTTTTGTCTACAAGACAAGAGTAGGACGGGTGGGGGTTGCCATCTGTTATGACAGACACTATCCCGAATACATGAGGAATTTGGCACTGCAAGGTGCAGAACTGGTTGTCGTGCCTCAAGCGGGTGCCTTAGGGGAGTGGCCTGAGGGAATTTTTGAGGCTGAACTCCAGGTCGCTGCGTTCCAGAACGGCTATTTCGCTGCGCTCATCAACAGGGTGGGGAAGGAAGAAAAACTCCACTTTTCGGGCGAATCCTATGTTGTGGATCCGTTTGGAAAAGTGATCGCCCGTGCTCCCCAAGACAAGGATTTTATCCTCTATACCGAATGTGATCTGAATCAAATCGCTGAAAGTCCAGCCAGGAAATATTTTATTCGAGACAGGCGGCCCGATTTCTACAGGAAGCTGGCTATTGATGAGTAAAAAAAGCGTGTTGGGTAAAATTTTGATCGATTTGAAGGATTGCTTATGAAAACCTGGTATATCTTGAACACAAAGCCTAAAAAGGAATTTCATGTGGAAAAGATCTTCACCGAAGCGGGATTCCGTATCTATAATCCCAAATATAGGCATGATGGGAGAGTCAAGACTTTTTTCACTGGCTATGAGTTCATATACTTTGACTATCCCGAGCACTATCAATTGGTCAAGTATACAAGAGGAGTAAAAAAGGTCGTTGGCACCCAAGAAGGCCCAACACCAATTCCAGAGGAAGTGCTTGATGCGCTTAAAGCCAGAGAAGTGGATGGCCTGATCGAACTGTTGAAGTATGGAGAGGAACCCAAGTTGGGTGATGAGATCGAGGTTGTTGAGGGACCCCTCAAAGGATTAAAGGGTATTTTCAAGAGAGAGCTGTCGGCTGCTGACAGGGTTCTTATCCTATTGAATTATGTGTCCTATCAAGGCCAGCTTGTGATCGAGAAGAAAAAACTGAAGAAAATCTTATGACCTGGATTATTACCGAGTTGAGATTGCCGTAGCGGCAAGAAAGTGGCCCATGAAGCTGTAGTGAACTACCGTGAGTGGGCTACAACGAAGCCGATGTGGTAAGATCAGCTCGCCCGAAGGGTAAAAATGTCGATTATGAATAAGAAGGGCAATGAAAACGGAATTGTCAGAATGATTTCCCGGAAAAACAGCGTAACGTTTTGATATTAAAATATTTGTGATAAGGATCGACATTTTTTATGAATAATTCAGGATAATAGGGGTGAAATGATGAAATTCCCGTTACTAGATCTAAAAGCACAGTATGAGAGTATTGAGAAGGAACTTAAGGAACGGGTATCTGAAGTCCTTGACTCCCAGATTTTTATTTTGGGTGCTGAAGTAAAAGCTCTTGAAGAGGAACTATCAGCATACGTAGGAGCAAAATATGCATTAGGTGTTTCCTCGGGATCCGATGCATTGATCATATCCCTGATGGCGCTCCAAGTGGGCCAGGGAGATTCTGTTGTGACTACTCCATTCACTTTTTTTGCCACAGGCGGCGCTATTGCCAGGCTCGGGGCGAAACCGGTGTTTTGCGATATCGAACCGAATACCTTCAACATCGACACCCAAAAACTTGCCGAATTACTCGAGCTTGAGATAGAGAAAAAGGGTAACGCCCAAATAAAAGGCATTCTCCCGGTGCACCTCTACGGGCAGTGTGTGGACATGAAGCCCATACAATCACTCGCCGAAAAATATGACCTGTTCGTGTTGGAGGATGCGGCGCAAGCCGTGGGCTCAGAATATCTGATGGATTCAGAAGTAAAAAGAGCCTGCACTCTGGGGGATCTGGGGATTTTGTCTTTTTATCCTGCAAAGAACCTCGGTGCATGCGGTGATGCGGGGATGGTGTTGACCAACAACCAGAATCTTGTGGACAGGATGAGACTTTTGCGGGTTCATGGCTCTTCAAACAAGTACATGTATGATATCCTGGGCGGTAATTTTCGGATGGATGCCATCCAGGCGACTGTGCTGAGGATCAAGCTCAAACACCTGGATTCTTGGATGGTGGGAAGGCAGCAAAAGGCCTTAATATATGATGGGCTTTTTAGAGAAGCAGGATTGGTAGAAAATGGCCTCATCCAGACACCCGAAGCCGTTTACAGAGATAAGGGCATCAAATATTTTCATACATACCACCAGTATGTCATTCGTGCGGAAAGTCGTAATGATCTGCAGCTTTATATGCGTGAAAAGGGTGTTCCCTCAGCCATTTTTTATCCCATGCCCCTTCATCTCCAAAAATGTTTTGCCTATCTGGCATATAAAGAGGGGGATTTTCCAGAATCGGAAAAGGCTGCCTCAGAGGTCTTGGCTCTGCCCATATATCCAGAGTTATCCGAAATGAATCAGGAGTTAGTCGTTACTACAATCAAAGACTTCTACGCAGATCGCTAACTATTTGTCCTGTGAAGGACTTTTCCTGGCAATGCTCCGGAATGTTTTCCTCTGTCAATGACTACTGTCCCGTTGACGATAACAGTGTCGATTCCCTTGGAATACAAAGCCGGTTCTGTGTAGGTGGCCAGATCGGTCACTGTGTCGGGATCAAAGACGACAATATCGGCATAGAATCCCTTTGCGAGTATTCCTCGTTTTTTGAGCCCCAGTTTCTTTGCAGGCATGGATGTCATTTTTTTTATAGCTTCGGGCAAGGGGAGAAGCTTTTCCTCTCTGACATATTTCCCTAGAAATCGAGGAAAGGATCCATAGTTTCTGGGATGGGGGATCCCTTCACTGAGTTTTCCATAAGTAGCGAGGGCCACTCCGTCCGAGCCTAACATAACCAGAGGGTGTTTCAGTATTAATGATGTGTTTTCCTCTCCCATGCCAAATCCGATAACGCTCAAATCTCCGCCCTCAGAAATCAGCAGATCGCATGCAAATTCGTAAGGGTCTTGCTGAGCATTCTCTGCCGCTTCAAGTATATATTTGCCGACTAGATGTTTGTTTTCTTTGCTGATGACGGATTGAATGAGCATGCTTTCCCAGGAGTTATTCCCTCTAACTTTGATCAGGGTGTCCTCTTTCATCTTTGTGCGCAGGTCCCTGTCATTCAAACGTTCCATGAATTTTTCTTGGCCACCGTCCAAAGCCCAGATGGGAAACATAATACTGAGCGATGTGGCAAAGGCTGTGTATGGATATCGGTCCGCTGTCACTTCCAATCCTCTATCTCGTGCTCTTTCTATGAGGTCGAAGACCATGGGTATTTTATAGTAATTTCTCTTCCCTGCCGCCTTAAGGTGAGAGATCTGGAGTGGAAGCTCTGCAGCTTGAGCGATATGAATGGCTTCGCCCACTGCTTCCAAGAGCTGTGTGTCTTCAGAGCGTGTGTGAGTGGCATAAAACCCACCATATTTGGAAGTGATTCTACAAAGCTCGATGACCTCTTCTGTAGATGAGAACCTGTCAGGAGTGTATTCTAGCCCTGTGGAGATGCCGAATGCGCCCTGCTCCATGGCTTCTGCCACAAGTTCCCTCATTTCTTTCATCTCATCGGGTGTCGGTGCTCTCCGTTCGGACCCCATGATGTGTTGTCTCACGGTCCCTTGGCCTATCAGTGTTGCATGATTCACTGCTGTGCCCCGTTTTTCCATCAAAGCATG
>JBATYS010000162.1:0-2677 GCA_049674205.1 Candidatus Aminicenantaceae bacterium | reverse complement strand
GTGTTTACTGTTCAGACATTGATGATATGATGCTCCTGCTCCAGGACATTAAAGGAGCTATTGCTAGAGCAGAGATTAGGAAGCTAAAAAAAAGAACCCATGGTTCCATTAGAAGAAAGCTTGAAGCAGGGGAGTACTGCGGTCAAGCTCCTTTGGGTTACAGGAATATCCCAAAGACAAAATCATATCCTGCTCATTATGTCCAGACAGATGATGCACCAAAGGTGAAGGAGTTCCTGGAGATGTTCAGCACAGGAAAATACACAGCACCAGAGATGGTTGAAATAGCTAAACAAATGGGCTTGAAGTCCAAGAGAGGAAATGAACTGAATCTTGATGCTGTTAAGTACATTCTGAAGAATCCAACAGGATTCTATTATGGAGAATGGACATACATGGGTTACCGTGGCAAATATCAGGGACTTTGGGAACCAATTGTGGATAAGAAGGTGATTCTGAGAAACAGAGCATTGCTCAAACAGCAAACATCAAAATACCAGAAAGTTTCAGGGAAAGACTGGAAGTTTAAGGGTTTGATTGAGTGCAGTTGGTGTGGAAGAATTTTGCTAGGTGAATTAGGTTCCTGGGATTATAAAAAAAAGGATGGAACCTTGGTTAGTGGAAAGAAAGTCTACTACCATTGCAACAGAAGTCCTTATAAAGACAAGAAAACAAATGAAATGAAGAAGTGTGGTGCTCCATGGATGCTAGAGGATATTGTTGAAGAAGAAATGTTGAGAAATATTTCCTTACTGGAATTTGATAAGAAGGCATGGGATGAGATGAAAAAGCACCTATTTGATACACAGACTAAGGACTTCATCCTTAAAGAACTGAGAGCTTTCAGGACTGAATACACTCAGAATGAAACTATCATTGATAAATTATTGAGAGATGAGATTGATACTGAGAATGAAGCTAAAAAGAAATCCATCAGAAAAAGAAGAGACAAGTATGAGAATAGACAGGTGGTACTTGAGGAGAAGTTAGTTGACCTTGAAGTTGAAGAGGAGATGTGGAATGAAAATGTTGAAAAGATGATTGATGTAGTAGACAGCTTAAAGGACTTTGAAAAGAAATTTAAAAAAACTAATGACAAATCCAGAAAGCTTATGATAAAGTTGATGACAAACAAAATCATAGCTAATTTTTACAAGGGAGACTTACCTAAAAAGGTTTTACCACAACATAACAGAATGCAATTGCATTTTGTTTGGTGTGATGAATTTCAAACACTTTTTGATGTTGGAATAGTGAAAAAAGCAGAAGAATGGGACAAAACACACAAGCAAAAATACACGCTTCCAAAAACCAAAAAAACCAAATTATCTAGTAAACAACAATCGCTTGACTTTTTATTATCAATAAATTAAATATTATAGGGCAAAGGAGATCCGGATGATCAAGAATGATATTGCCCTCGCAATCGAAGAAGAATCTGAATTCAGTAGGGCTAAATCATTACTCATCGTTGAAACAATATTAGCCTCTCTTAAAGATGCCCTTATCAACGATGAAAAAATCGAGATCAGAGGATTTGCCAGCTTAAAAGTTGTGGATAAAAAGACCGGATATGGACGGGATATCCGAAGAAAAAAGCAGATCAAGATAAAAAAGGGGAAACGGATCAAATTTAGACCCGGTCAAGATCTCAAACACCTCACTTAACTTGTGTAATCCTGGGACTCCACCACTCCATTCCCAAGTATCTCTCGTCACTTTTTTTCAGAATATTATGGTCCTTTTCTTTTGGAGGGAAACTCATGACTAAATACAAGATAAAACCCCTTTCTCCAGATAAAGTCAAAACTTATTCCCTCGGATCGAGGAAGAGCAAAGTCGATATCCAAACGTTTGCCAAAGTCCTTGCCGGGGATGAAACGATCTCAACCTTCGTTGATAGCCTGCCCGATATTTTAGCCGGAAAAGATTTTAAAACCTTTATTAAGAAGGCAAGAAAGGCCAAAGAAGGGAATAAACCCATTATCTTTGCCTTGGGCGCACATGTGATAAAGGTGGGTTTGAATCCCATCGTCATCGATCTCATGAAATCGGGGTGGATAAGCGCACTGGCTCTCAATGGGGCTGGAATCATTCATGACTTTGAGATTGCATTCGCAGGACAAACCTCCGAGGATGTGGCCGTTCAGATCAAAGATGGGAGTTTTGGAATGGCCAAGGAGACAGGAGAGTACTTGAATAGGGCGATTGCCAAGGGATCGAAGAAAAATTTAGGATTGGGTGAGGCCGTCGGAGAGATGATCTCTTCCTCCGATTTTCCTCATAAAAACCTCAGTTTGTTGTCTTGTGCCTATGACCTCAATATTCCTGTGACCGTTCATGTCGCTCTAGGGACGGATATCATCCATTTTCATCCAGAAGTCAATGGGGCCGATGTGGGCAAAATCTCCCTTAACGATTTTTTCTTGTTTTGTTCCCTTGTTGAGAGGCTGGACGGGGGAGGGGTGTTTGTGAATGTCGGGTCCGCAGTCGTTTTACCCGAAGTCTTCCTCAAGGCAGTGTCTTTTGTCAGGAACAGGGGCAGTGTTCTCAATAACTTTTCCACGGCTGTTTTTGATTTTAATCTCCATTACCGCCCCCAGGAAAATGTTGTCAGAAGACCTTTGATGAATAAAAAGGACGGATTTTACTTTATCGGACACCATGAGATTATGAT
>JBATYS010000161.1:0-6510 GCA_049674205.1 Candidatus Aminicenantaceae bacterium | reverse complement strand
AAAGATCATCTGGATCGCTGCCCGGATTGTTTAGATGAATACGAGGAGACGGTCAAAATCATCGGGCACATGAATCAGATGGAAAGTCTGGAGACGCCTGAATCCTTTGCAGAAAAAGTACATGAACAGATCGACAAACAATCATCACTCCGAAGACTCATCAAAGGGTTCTTTTTTCCCTTAAAGATTAAACTTCCTCTCGAGATTGTGGGTGTGGCTGTAGCGGCCCTTCTGGTAATTTATATCGTAGGAATACCCGAAAAACAACACGTCTATGAGCTGGCATATGCTCAGAGGTCTCAACCACTAACTGTGCTTAAAGAACAGAAAATGGAAAGAGGAGCCGTGCTCGAAGAAGCAATCACTGTTAGCAAAAAAGTTCAACCTGCCCCGGAGCTGCAAGACGAGAAGATGGAGAAGAGAGATAAAAGAGAAGAGGCTGAAGAAGCTATCTCTCCTAGCAAAAAAGAACTGTCTGTTTTGGCGCCTCAAGAAAAAAAGAAGGAAAGACTAGACAAAGTTGAGGAAGCCCTGCCGCGCAGCAAGATGGTTAAGGAGAAAGGAGTGCACGGCCTTCAGCCACAAGAAGAGAAAATCGAGAGAAAAACCCAGATCGAAGCAGAAGCACCAAGTAACGCAAAAGCCCATAAAAGGGAAGACCTTAGTCTAGAAATAGCCGAAAAAGACGCTCCCCAAAAGGCAACACCAAGAGAGGAGAATCTGCAGGACATCATAACCGCGTTGGGTGGTAAAATTATAGAATCAGAATACTACAAAGATAATCAAGTTTTAGAGAGCCTAATTATTGAAATCCCCGTAGATAATTATCCAAAGCTTATTCAGACATTAGAAGAGCGGGGCGAGATTCAAAAACCTTATCCTGCTATTAAAGAAAAAGATCAAGGCACGATCAAGATCCGCATCAATCTGCTTAAAAAATTTACATATTCTTAACAAAAAAGATATATAATTCAGGTTCTTTTGAATTAGGAGAATATTTCGATGAGTAAAAACATATATATAGCCACAATGGAGCCCCAGAGTGGAAAATCTGTAGTGCTGCTCGGCCTTATGGAGATGCTTTCTCGTCGGATCCAGAACATCGGGATCTTCAGACCTATCGTCCAGGCAGGAGAGAAGCAAGATGGATACATCGAACTGGTTCGGAAGAGATACAAGCTGAAGTTCGATTATGAAGATCTCTATGCATGTACGCATCAGAAAGCCCGTGATCTTCTCGGTAGTGGCCAGTATGACACCTTGGTTAAACTGATGGTGGACAAGTACAAAGCCTTAGAACAACAGTGCGACTTTGTGGTCTGCGTCGGTACGGACTTTACTGGAGTTGCCACGGCCTTCGAGTTTGATTTTAACGCGGATATCGCCAATCAGTTTGGTTGTCCCATATTACTCGTTGTCAACGGCCATCAAAAGTCCCCAGAGGATATTGTGGCCGCAGTGCGGATGTCCCGTGAGGCCTTTCAAGATCAAGGGTGCAAAGTGATAGCTACTGTGGCTAATCGTATAGAGGAAGCCTACTTAGATGCCGTGACCGAACAGCTCAGTGGAAAGTCATTCGATTTTGGACCCGTGTACACTCTGAAGGAGGAGCCTGTGCTGGCTTTTCCCTCGGTGCGCGCTATTGCCCGGGCATTGGATGCGCGTTTCCTCATAGGCGAGGGGAGGGCGCTCGACAGGGAGGTTCGACTGTACAAGGTGGCGGCCATGCAGTTGCGAAATGTGCTGGCACACATGCAAGATGGCGTTCTGATCATCACTCCTGGGGATAGGGCTGATGTAATTTTGGGAAGCATAGTGACGTTGTTTTCGGATAAGGCACCCAACATTGCCGCTATTATCTTAACAGGGGGGCTGGAGCCGGAACCTCAAGTCCAGAAATTGATAGAAGGTCTGAATACACCGTGTTTTCCCATTATGTCCGTCGAGACAGACACCTTCACCACGGCCATGAATGTAAGTGCTGTGCATTCTACTATCTCTGCGGAAAACGAACGCAAGATCGCCCTGGCTTTAGGGCTTTTCGAGTCCCGGGTTGATCTTCCCGAACTGGAGAAGCGTATTGAAGTTGTCCGATCAACTCGGGTGACACCTATCATGTTTGAGTACGAGTTGATCGAACGGGCGAAAACCGACCGCAAACATATCGTGTTGCCCGAAGGAAATGAAGAACGGATCCTGCGGGCTGCTGAAATACTTCTGAGACGAGATGCCGTGGAAATAACGCTTTTGGGCGAAAAAGATGAGATCCGACAGAAGATCGCTAAGTTGGGTTTGGATCTAGGGAATGTCCATATTGAAAATCCAATGAATTCAGAGAAGCTAGACGAATTTGCAGAGACATATTTCCAGTTGCGTCAGCACAAAGGGATTTCTCGAGAATTTGCTCAAGATATGATGACCGATAACAACTACTTTGGCACCATGATGGTCCACAAAGGACTGGCAGATGGAATGGTTTCCGGTGCGTTACATACAACCCAACACACCATTCGACCAGCTTTCGAGTTCATAAAAACACAAGAGGGATATTCAATTGTTTCCAGTGTGTTCCTCATGTGTCTGGCAGATCGCGTTTTGGTCTATGGGGATTGTGCAGTCAATCCCAATCCAAATCCCGCACAGCTTGCAGACATTGCTATTGCCTCCGCAGAAACCGCGCGTTTGTTTGGTATCGAACCCCGCATCGCTATGTTGTCCTATTCGACTGGTGAATCGGGCGAAGGGGAGGATGTCGAGAAGGTGAGGGAGGCCACACGCCTCGCAAAGGAACGAAGACCGGATCTGAAGATAGAGGGGCCACTCCAGTATGATGCAGCCATCGATTCCAGTGTTGCAGCCACCAAAATACCCGACAGCGAGGTAGCTGGTCATGCGACTGTTTTTATCTTTCCAGACTTGAACACAGGAAATAACACTTACAAAGCGGTGCAGCGTTCGGCCAATGTAGTGGCCATCGGCCCGGTGCTCCAGGGACTCAACAAGCCCGTTAACGACCTTAGCCGGGGTTGTACGGTCACTGACATCGTTAACACCGTGGCCATCACCGCTATACAAGCTCAAACTAAGACGAAAGAGTCATGAAAGTCCTCGTTATAAATTCAGGAAGTTCCTCCATAAAGTACCAGCTGTTTAACATGGTGGGCAGGACAGTGCTGGCCTCTGGTCTAATGGAACAAATTGGTGAGAAGACCAGCCAACTGAAACACAAGACGCGCCAGGAAAATGACGAGATGTTAGCTTTGGTTCAAAACGATCCAATCGCTGATCATGTCCAGGGATTTGACAGGATAATGGAAGCCTTTGCCTCTACGGGTGCTTTAAAGGATTCCGATGTTCTTTATGGCATCGGCCATCGGGTAGTTCATGGGGGAGAGGCCTTTCACAAACCCACGTTGATCACAGCTCCAGTGATCGAGACCATTCGAGAGCAGATCCCTCTTGCACCTCTTCACAATCCTGCAAACCTCTTAGGAATAGAGGTGACCTTTGAAAGGCGTCCTGACATTCCTCAAGTGGCGGTGTTCGATACGGCCTTCCATCAGACGATCCCACCGCATGCCTATTGGTATGCCTTACCCTATGAGCTTGCTGACTCTCTCCATATCCGCCGGTATGGATTTCATGGAACCTCTCATCAGTATGTCGCCAAAGCCGCTGCGCAGCATCTTCAACAGCCGCTGGAGGATTTGAACCTGATCACCTGCCATCTGGGTAATGGAGCCAGTGTCTGTGCTGTCCGGGATGGCAAAAGTGTCGATACATCCATGGGAATGACCCCTCTTGAAGGTCTTATTATGGGAACGCGTTCCGGTGATATCGACCCGGCTGTGATTTTTTACTTAAACCGAAAAACAGGAAAATCTATAGACGAATTGGATGTACTCCTCAACAAAGAGAGCGGAATGAAAGGTGTCTGCGGCGTAAATGATATGCGGGAGATCGAGGAATTAGCTGCATCCGGTAATGATCGAGCCCAACTGGCTCTCGATATGTACTGTTATCGCCTTAAAAAATATATCGGAATGTATGCCGCGGTTTTAGGGCATGTCGATGCCCTGGTATTCACTGCTGGCGTTGGGGAAAATTCTGATATAGTGCGGGCGAGAGCATGTGCCGATTTGTCCTCGCTGGGGATCATCCTCGATGAGCAGAAGAATAAAGAACGGGCTTCTGGCCTCTCTGAGATCCAGGCAGAGAACAGCCCGGTCAAAATCTTCGTCATTCCCACCGATGAAGAGCTTGAGATCGCAGAACAGACGGTTACTTGTATTCAAAGAAGCAAGGATTTATAACTTCACTTTTTCTAGAAAGTCAGTAAAATATCCCTTTCATGTTTTTTACTCTGTATTCTGCGAATATATTCTTTTCTTCCAATTCAATGAAAATCCCTATTGTGTTCTCGATTATTATCACATCCTTCAGGTCCGGGATTTCCGCCGATGAGATGATGGTGTAGATGAAATGGCCATTCCTGTCAATTATTTTGCAAGTTATTGAAAAAATGAAGTAATGCCGAAGAGGGGATATTCGCGCTAATATCTATTGTAGTTTATCGCCACAAACAGAGGATTCATCATGTGAGCCAGGATAACGAGCACAACACAACCGATCACGAGAAACCACAGGAAGGGGATCTCAGTGAAGAAAAAGCAAGCTAATACGGTCAGCTCTGAGATGACGGCCGCAATAAAGGTAGCATGTCCACCAATATTTTTACAGCAGAATGCTATTATAAAAATTCCTAGAATCGTTCCATAAACAAGAGAACCCAGAATATTTACAGCTTCGATGAGTGATCCTAGACGGGTGACCCACAGTGCGAAACTGGCGGCATAGATCCCCCAGAAAACTGTGGCTAATTTGGATGCGATAAGATAATGATGATCCGAGGCGCTTTTTTTAAAGACACGCTTGTAAATATCTACAACAGTAACTGAGGCCAGGGCATTCAATTCAGCAGAAGAGGAGGACATCGAAGCTGAGAGAATAGACGCAAGAATCAGACCGACCAGTCCCACCGGTAAGAAGTTTATGACAAAACTTAAAAAGATATAGTTGACATCGTTGGTGTCGGCATTCGCATCGGCTTGTTTGATGAGTGCAGTGGCCTCTTCTCTGATCTCAGACTCCGAAGCTTGTGATTTCTGTAGTATTTGGATGGTTTGATCTAAATCCGAATCCGCATGGCTCTCGATGGCGGTCAGCATATCTCGAATATGCGTTTGTTTCTCTTTATGGACGCGCTCATGCTTGGTCTCAAGTTCCTGATAAGCTTGGGAGTAGGAGCTGTTTTTAATATTCGCGGTTTCGACCGAATTGAAAAATATAGGGGGTGTCACGAACTGGTAAAAAACAAAAATCATGGCTCCGGTGAAAAAAATGGCGAATTGCATGGGAAGCTTAAAAACCCCGTTCGCCAGTAGCCCGAAACGACTTTGTGCTATTGAACGTCCGGAGAGATAACGCTGCACCTGCGATTGGTCTGTTCCGAAGTAAGAAAGGGCCAGGAATGTTCCTCCGATCAGGCCAGTCCAGATGTTGTAACGGTCCTTCCAGTCAAAGGCGAAGTGTATGACGTTTAATTTCCCCGATTTTCCCGCCACATGGACGGCATCCAGGAAGGAAATATCGGGCGGCAGTAAGCGAAATATCATGAAAAAGGCTGCTCCCATTCCTACGGTTATGATTCCCATCTGCAAGAGATGAGTTTTATTGACGGCGTCGGTGCCGCCAGTGGAGGTGTACAAGATGACAAGGCCGCCGATCATAAAAACTGTGAGATGAATATCCCAACCCAGAAGCACAGAAATGATCAAAGATGGGGCTAAGATGGTAAGCCCGCAAGCTAAGCCTCGATGCATGAGAAAGAGAATGCTTCCTAACGCGCGGTTTTTCAAGTCAAAGCGCTTCTCCAAAAACTCATAAGCTGTATAAACTTTTAGTCTGTGGAAATAGGGGACAGCTATAACGGAGATGATGACCATGGCGATGGGGAGGCCTAAATAGATCTGTATAAAACGCATGCCGTCCGCATAAGCCTGCCCGGGGCCGGAAAGGAAAGTAATGCCACTGGCTTGTGTCGCCATGATAGAAAGCGTGATTATGTACCAGGGAGTCGATCTATTCGCCAGAATATAACCATTAATGTCTTTTTTCCCCCTGGTCTTCCAGACGCCATAGACGGCGACAAAGACGAGAAAAGAACTCATCACTATCCAGTCAAGGTTGTTCATGTTTTACACTTTTATCGGTCTTAAGGCCGTAAATATTTGGCGTTTTCCGCTAGGCCTTTAATATTTCCTCATAAAAAGCTTCGTATTGAGGAATGATTTGATTGGCATTGAAAGACTGCGTGGCTCGTCTCCTTGCTTGCTGTTTAAATAACTCATGTTTTTCTGGGTTGCTCAAAAGTTCGATTGATTTTTCCGCCATTTTTTTTATTTCACCCACAGGATACAGATATCCTGTCTCGCCGTGTGTGATGACTTC
>JBATYS010000160.1:0-3556 GCA_049674205.1 Candidatus Aminicenantaceae bacterium | reverse complement strand
TCGGATCGATCGTCTTTAACTCCCGTACGCCAAAGTCGGAAATGCCTGTTTATGCCCCAAAAAAATACAACAAGGACGCAGAGAACAAAGAAAATATCGATCGTTTTAATCATTGCAAAGTTTTGCCTGGAGTCAGTATCACGTCGTGACAGCTGAAACATTTCTGGGATTTCGGGGGCCCTGTGAATTCCTTAATATGACAATCTCGACATTCGCCGATGCTGGGACGGTTGGCGCTTCCCGTCATGTACGCATGTCCGGCCGTCCTGTGACAATCCACACACTCCATGCCTTCATCGATGTGATAGCGGTGTGTGAATTTTATGACTTTCTTTTGAACCTCATAACCAAGATCGAGGACGTCTGGATGGCAGTCCAGACAGCGTTGTGACGTCAAAAAGTCATCAGCCAAATATTCTGGGGGGGCGATCTGGTTCCGGACATGCCTGCCGATATTCCAATCAGAGGGGAGGATCTTTCGACCTGGAGAGTGGCATTCATGGCATGATGTCGAATCCGCAGGATGTCCATTGGATTCCTTCCAGAGGTCAATGAGTTCAGGATGGCACTCGAGACACACGCGGTCGCTCGTGGCTGAATATCGCACAAGATAGACACTCAATCCTCCACCGGCGAGAAGGAGTACTACGATTCCGACAGATATCACCAACCAGAACTGTTTTTTGTATCTTGGCAAAGGCATTTTAATCTGTGTCTATAGATAAAAGGTAAATTTCTGGCGAATCCTTTCCCTGTGGAGGTCCGGCGAGCAGGATTTTTTTACCAGATGCACTCATGATCTGGGGCCTCCAGAACGATGGAAAGTGGGGGAAATCCATGGGCGTGATACCCTGGACATAACCTTCGGTTTTGTCCGAAAAGGCCACGATCTCTTCACCTGTTTGAAGATTCAGTCTTTTTCCCTGATAGATATTTTTAAAGATGGCAAAACGACCATCTCCCGACATGTCAAAAAATTCGATCCTTGGTGCTATATGAGATTCGAGATATGTCAGACCAGTCCCATCCCTGTTGATCCTGTAGGTCCCGATTCCCTGTTTTTTTCTTCCGTTGTAAAAGAATAGTACCGCCTGGCCGTTCTGAGTGATGTCAGCCAGGCTGAACCACCGGTCGCTGAAATCTGTGAGCCGTTCAATATCTTGGCTCATCCACCGAGCTGTGTAGAGGTCATAATTATTTGGGTCGTCAGAAGACTGGGCACCGAAAACGACTGTCTGGCCATCTTCACTCATACAAAACGCCCACCCGCCACCGGTCGATGGCCGGCGGGGGAATGAAGGCCACGTCCATCCATCGGTTTTAAATTCAGGTGCGAGAAGAGTGGTCTGTTTTTTTGTGGCCACATCCAGGAAGATGATCCCGCTGGCGCTTCCAAACCTTCGCGGTCCCAAATGTCCTTTCACTAAGCACGCGATTCTGTTTCCATCGGTACTGAGAGAGTAGTTGGCGACTCTTTCCCAATCTCCATTTTGAAACTCATGCGACTTGAGGTCCACTCCCACAAGATTTTGGATGGGAAAGGACGTCATCCAAAATCCTGAGCCATCCGTGGATAAAACAGCCAGAAAATGGTCCTGCAGGTTGAGTGGACCATCTATGCTCAGGGTAAATACTGCGATTTTTCCGTTTCCACTCAGTATCGGAGGTTTGGAACCCACACGCAAGAAGCTCTCTTCAAAAGGGCTGGGTGCCGGTTGAGTACCGTCCCGAAACAGCTCGGTCTCTGTGCCGTCTTCGAGGTTCATGATCTTGATGGCCCTGGTTTCCTCTTCACTTTCCTTGATCTCCAGAGTGTAGAGCATTTTTTGTCCATCGCTGCTCAAACAGGGATATTTAGCCACGTTATTCCCGGATTGAGTCAACCTCCGGATGTGTCCCTTAGAGTTTTCCTCTGCAGTCATGGATGTTGTGTGCAGTACACAAATAAGAATAATGGCAAGGGTGATGGGTATGAATCTCCTCATCATCTTCATACTCCTCTTATACATAAAAATGTCGATCCTTTATATTTTTTCTATCCGGACGACTGTATCCTTGAGGGCATATCCACCCCCGAACGGATCTTTCCGTCGTTCGATGACCGTATACGGATTCACACCATTGCCGGCTTTTGTCCACCAGATGAGAGAGGTATCCAAATCAGAGCTTTTGAATCGTTTGCCTTTGGCCACGTTCCCGACAGCATCGTGTCCCAATCCTTCAGCCAGAGCAACAGATTGAGGATGGATGCGGCTCGTAATGATCACACGGATATCGAGAGCACCCACAGACGAGACGATACGCACCATGTCTCCGTTCGAGATGTCCAGTCTAGCAGCGGCCTCTCTGTTGATCCACAGGCGGTTCACGTGGAATATCTCCCGTGCCCACTTGCTGTTAGCCGTGCCCTTTGCCCATAAATTCGATTTGTACATTGTGAGGATGAACTCATTTCCACCAAGATCTTTGTGCGAATCAACAGGCATATAGACAGGCATAGAAGGATATGCCTGGTCCTCTTCCATGGGTGAGGAGATAGACACTCTCTGTACAATGCTTTGAGGCTGGTCCATTCCAGAGCGTCTCATATCGTGCGCCGCAGGAAATTTCTCAATCCAGAAGCCATTCTTTTTCAAAAACTCGAGATCACACTCCACGACAGTTTCCACTGACTTTATGACCAAGTCCCTTGTGTTCTTATAGGGGAGCTGTTCCCAAGTGTCTTTTCCTAATCTTCGAGAGAGCTCAATGCTAAAATTGCCGATCTCCTTAGCTTCTCCTCTTGGGCGGAATGTATCTTCAAGAAGTTTTCCCTCCTCGAACTCCGGTATGCGCAGTGCCTGGGCAGTGCTCAGGAGTGAGACAACCGGCTGTCTGAGGTTGAGGATGATCCTCCTGTCGATACTGGGGAATATCTCTAAACCCCATCCTTCCAGATAGGTAGCAGCAGGAAGAACAAGGTCAGCGAGTCGGGCTGTTTCTGTAAGATGTGTGTCCATCACGACGAGAAAGGGCACCTTTTTTTCGTCTTGAAAGTGGCGAGATATGGATGCACATTCAGGTTCTGAAAAAGCGGGATTCGCCATAAAAGCAAAATAGGTGTCGATCTTACGGTTTTCGTCGAAAACTTGAGACAAAATCCTGATACTCTTTTCTTTCTCCTCATTAGTTTTTGATGGGGACTGTATGTTTTGCGGATGGAGATCTGTCAAGGGAGGAACAAAAATTCCACCTTCTTTCTCCAAATTTCCCGTGATCCAATTGAGCAGGGAGATACACCGGACGTTTTGCATCCCGTTCGCATGATCGCTGATGCCCCCTCCAGTGATGGCCACTGCAGGCTTCTGTGAAGCGAATTCCAGAGCGATTTTTTCGATGACTGTCGCTTTAATTCCGCTTTCTCTCTCTGCAGCTTCCGGCGTATATTGGGTGAGATGGTGTCTCAGCTGGCTAAAGGAGGAATTTGTCTTTTTTTGGATAAAATCGCGGTCCACAAGATCTTTTTCCACAATGATATGGGCTATTGCCAGAGCCACAATGGCGTCAGTGCCCGGCT
>JBATYS010000159.1:0-2911 GCA_049674205.1 Candidatus Aminicenantaceae bacterium | reverse complement strand
GCTATGGCAGGTGTAACCTATCTAAAGAGCCGGAAGGAAATCAATCATGAATTGATCGGTTTGGTCGGACACAGCGAGGGAGGTATGATTGCACCCATGGTAGCAGTTCAATCACCTGATATAGCATTTATTGTCTTGATTGCAAGCCCCGGTATGGCCATTAAGAAAATGGAGTATTCAGAGCAGGCAAGAACTTTAAAAACGAATGGTGCAAGTGACGACCTCGTTGCAAGAAGCCGGGCCGTGCAGGAAAGCCTGTTTGCAGTGATAAGCCAGGAAATTGATAGCAAAGTTGTACTGGATAAATTCACTTCGATAATAACAGAATTTTTCAAAGGATTAAGTGAAGAAGAAAGAAAGATAACAGAGATATCTGAAGAAAACCTGGAAGTCTATATTCATGATCAGTTTCAAAAATTGCATTCGCCATGGTTTCGTTTTTACCTGCCCTTTGATCCGGGTACAGTTTTACAGAAGGTTACATGCCCGGTACTTGCCGTTAACGGAGAAAAAGATGTACAAGTAACGCCTAAAGAAAACCTGCAGGCAATAACAAGAGCACTCAAGGCCGGAGGAAATAATAATTACACCGTAAAAGAACTGCCAAACTTGAATCATCTATTACAGACTGCTGAGACGGGAAAAATTTCTGAATACGGAAAAATCGAAGAGACCATGTCACCAACCGCTTTACAAATAATCGGTGATTGGATACTAGAACAAACGGTAACACAATAATTTCTTTTTGGGGGCCTGGACCTTTATCCTGACTGCGTGAATGACCCTAGGCATCGCCCTGTTGACCATCAGCTATCAAGCCATCCACGCCAACCTCTCCCTCGCATCCTCAACTTCCTCAATCCCAGGCCTAGCATTCATCCACAGCAACCTGCTACTTTGACTGTTGAATCCGCGGTAATAATTCCTCTCGGTTCGCAGTGTAGTAGACGAACGACGCAATAATCGCGGCCGACTGCTGGGGATCTCCTATTTAAGAAGATGGTGATGTGCCTTGGATTGAGGTCAAACATATAGAATAGTAGCCAGGTCAATTTATAAACACATTGCGAAAAATGATGAGTTACTTGAATTCCACAACATCCGCACGAATGTAGAGCTTGACTTCCGTGTAGAGTATTAAGTTCAGAATATCGGTATCATAATGAACATTCACTAATGCAATTTTTTTGTTTTCTCTATGGCCATGATCTTTTTCGTAATTTTCCCAAAGATTCTCTAGGGCCTCCTGGTAGAGCATACCTGTTCCGCTTACCCTAGCTATCGCCAAGGTGCTCACTTGTGCTCCAGGTCCAGCACTTAAACCAAGAATATACCCGGCTCTTGAACTTCCTGTTATATTGGTTGCGACGATGTCGTAATTGGCTTCGGATAGACTAACATCCGTCACATTTGCTGATAGAAACATACCTGAATTTAAACATCCTGTAAAACTTACTATCAGCAAAATGAGTACAACAGCTAAAAAAAGTGTTCGTTTCATGATATCCTCCAGAATCGAGCTTTTTCCCTTCAGGTCATAATTACCACATAAATTTTTCTGCAAAAAATGTACCAATTGAAGCCTTGGGGAGTATTGCTGGGTAAAATGACTTTTGTGTGTCCTCCAAAAATAACAGATGTCCACCATAGGAACCAAATTGGGGCAAACACAATCTGAATCGCCTTCCCCCTGTAAGAACGTGCAGAGAAAGGCAAGAAACGCCCTAAACCAGCCCATTCCGAGCCTTTTTTAAAATAAGTCAGCCTCTCCCTCGTATCTTCAACCTCAGCTATCCCCGGGTCAGCGTCCTTAAGAACTTATTCTGGTAAAAAATCGTATCAATTAATAGAAATAAACACTTTTACATGATATGTCATTATTGACTATGATATTTTTATATATCTAAAAGAATAAAACGGGCGAAAAAATGCTGAAAAACTACATTAAAATTGCCTTCCGGAATCTTATTCGACACAAGGGATACACTTTTATCAATATCTTCGGTCTTGCCACAGGAATAATCTGTTGCCTTCTCATCTTGGTTTATGTACAGGATGAGTTAAGCTATGACAGATATCACGAAAAGGCAGATCAGATCTACAGAATCGTCAATGCCGGTGTCATCCGCGGCAATCCGATCGAGATACCTTTAGTATCCGGCCCCTGGGGACCGGCAATGGTGGGAAAATTCCCTGAAGTCCTTAAGGCTGTACGAATAAAACCTCCTGATTCAAGGTGGGTGATCAAGCACGAAGAAAAAAAATTCCCCGAAAAGGGATTGTATTTTGCAGACCCAACATTTTTAGAGGTCTTCAATGTCGAAATGGTTGTGGGCAATCCTGAAACTGCGCTCGATGCACCTTATTCTATGGTGATAACCGAAGAAATGGCTGAAAAATATTTCGGCGAAGAAGACCCCATGGGCAAGATCATCGTTGGTGATAATTGGATGAATTTCAACATTACGGGCATTATGCGAAAACATCCGCCATCAACCCACATGGACTATGATTTCCTGGTGAATTTTGAAACTCTAAATAGAGCAATAGAACCTGTCAATAAGCAACTTTTATATGGCGATCTCTCCAGGAACTGGCAGAATTTCCGCATTTACACATATCTTCTGCTTGATGCCAATGCAGATCCTGAAGCCGTAAAAGCAAAAATGCAAACGCTTCTCGAAGATCGCCTGGGAAAAATGCTAAGGACCGCCGGAGTGGAATTAAATCCTTATCTCCAGAAATTAACGGACATTCATCTCAAGTCCAATCTTGAAGGAGAGTTAGGACCAACAGGTGATGAAAGTTATATTTATATCTTTTCTGCCGTGGCCATTTTTATACTCTTGATCGCATGTATCAATTTCATGAATCTTTCCACAGCACGTTCGGAAAACCGGGCCAAAGAAGT
>JBATYS010000158.1:0-3577 GCA_049674205.1 Candidatus Aminicenantaceae bacterium | reverse complement strand
TTTTTTAGTTTTTGGCTCAGGGCCTCTTTGAACTCTGCTTCCACTTTTTTCGCTTTGGCCCGCATGATCCTATCTCCGAACATGGCCAGTTTTCCGACGATGTTTGCTTTGCAGGAGTAGGCGATCTCCACTTCACCGCCCTCCTTTTCCTCCAGGTCTATACTGGTCCTCTGCATGAAACGCCCGGCTTTGCCTATGTCCTCCCCTTCCCCTTCCATCTCTACGTGTGTAGGAGATTGGACATTTACAAGTTTGTTCTTGAATTTGAACCGGACGATGATCGGCCCCACTTTCTGCTTGACCACACAGTCATATGTATCTTGGTCGATGAGTTCGATCTTCTCAGCTCCTGGAATACACTCACGCAGAGTCTCCGGTTCCATCAGCGTATCCCACAACTTCTGAATGGGCGCTTTCACGGCAAATTTTCCTTCAATTATCACGTTGTCCTCCGTTAATCTACCTTCTCTGCTTCTTTTTCGAGCAGATCAGCCAGGGTTTTATACCCTTTATTCCCCGGTTCCATAGTCTGGATGAGTAAGAGTTCAATGAAATTGTAGCCTTTGGAATTCACCCATTCCTTGTGGGTCTGGTCTCCCGTCCCGAAGATGTGTCGCGCCAGGTCCAGGGTATCGCTCCAGATCTTTCCGCATGTTGGACATTTATAGGGCACTACTTTTTCTCCTTATTTATCCTGAATCATTCATAAAAAATGTCGATACTTATCATAACAGACCCAATATCAGAATGTTACATTGAATTTTCGGAATGTTCATTTGAGTACTGCATTTCCTATGTGATTCTCATTTATAATCGACATTTTTTACCCTACGGGCGCCGACCCAACCTAACCCGCTGATCTCACCAAAAAGCCTTCGTTGTAGCCCACTCGCGGTAGTTCACTACAGCTTCGTGAGCCACCGCCTCGCCTTTGCAGCAATCTCAACTCGTGAATAATCCAGGTTATCTTTTTTATATATCTTACTTCTTTATCTTTTCTTTCTCCTTTAGGGCGTTGAACACCTTTTCCGGCGTGATGGGAAGTTCCTTGATGCTGGTTCCCGTGGCTTGGAATACAGCATTCGCCAGAGCTCCTGCGGTGGGGTTGGTCAAGCCCTCACCTGCTTCTTTGGCTCCAAAAGGGCCTTCGGGCTCGTAGGTATCCACCTCCATCACAGTCGTTTCCGGCATTTCTGTGGTCCGCAGGATCTTGTAATCCACAAGATTCGGGTTCAGAATCTTGCCTTCATCCATAGGCAGATCTTCCGTGAATCCATAACCTGCGGCCATGGCGATGGCACCTTCAAGCTGCCCCTGAACACCGAGTGGATTGATGACCTGCCCGCAATCATGCGCGGTCACGCAGTTCTTGAGCGACACTTTTCCTGTCTCCGGATCCACACCGGCTTCCACGGCCTGCACGCCGAAGCTGTATGCAGGAGAGATCATGCCTTTCCCGTGCGGAGTGTAATGACCCCTGGCCACGATGGGCTGACCCTCTTTGCCACGGATGGCCTCCTTGACCACATCAAAATAAGACAAACCCCGCTCAGGACGCGCGATCAGGTGGACCCATCGGTCTTTGATATCCAGGTCATAGACGATGTTGGGTGACATCTTGGCCGCCGCATACTCGATGATCTGCCTCTTGACATCCGCAGCAGCCATTTTGACAGCATTTCCCTGCATGAGAGTTTCGCGACTGCCCCATGCACCCAGGTCCACAGGACACTTATCGGTATCTCCCATGTGGAGCCGGATGTCCTCGACCCGGACACCCAATTCCTCAGCGCAGATCATGGCCATTGTGGTGTTGGATCCCTGTCCCATGTCCTGCGATCCGATAAAGAGATCCACCTTCCCATCCACATTCACTTGAATAATGGCTGAGGAAAAGGCATAGGGAGTGTTGAACCAGTTGAAGATACCTCCGGACATAAATCCATAAGCCGCAATCCCAATGCCATGATGGGGAGGCAGTTTCCCTCTGTCCTTGATCCACTCCTCCACCTTGTCGAGGCATTCGATGAGGCCACAGCTCTGGATCGTGGCCTGTCCAGGGACCTCATAACCCGCATACATCGCATTCTTGCGGCGGATGTCGATCCGGTCGATACCGAGTTCTTCCGCGATCAGGTCGATCTGCGTTTCCGCACAGAATGTAGCCTGTGGCGCTCCAAACCCTCTCATGGCCGAAGTGGGTGCCGTGTTGGTGTAAACTCTGTATCCATCATACTGGTAACTCGGCCACACATAAGGAAATGACTGAAAAAATCCGGTCAGGTAAAGGGCGGTGGCCCCCATGGCTGTGTAGGCGCCACCTTCGGTGAAAACACGGGCTTCCTTCACCAAAAAGGTCCCGTCCTTCTTCACACCACTCCTCAGATAATAGAACATGGGCGTGCGGCGTTTTGTGGCCATGAATTCCTCTTCGCGGCTGAGCACGATCTTGACCGGTTTACAGAGTTTCATGGAAAGGACTGCACTGCAGAACTGTGCGGAATCCAGCTCAAACTTGCTGCCGAATCCGCCTCCTGTGTATCGGGAGATCACCCGGATATCATTCTCCTTGAGCCCCAACACATCAGCTAACAGGACTTTGATGTAATAGTGAGATTGTGTGGATGTCCATACAGTGAGCTTTCCTTCAGGAGTGTAACTGGCCACAGCACAGTGTGTCTCCATGCACACATGAGCCTGGGATGAACACCGAAACCAATCTTCACGCACATAATCCGCTTGTTTGAAGGCCTCATCCAGATCTCCCCATTCGATGTGCCGTGTCACATTGATGTTGCGTTCTGCATTCTCATGGAGCAGGGGGGCATCTTCTTTTATGGCTTCAAGCGGCTCGAAGACTGCCGGTAGAGATTCGTACTCCACCTCTATCAGATCAAGAGCTTCCTCTGCCGTGTCTTCATCGACCGCGGCAACAGCAGCCACTGGTTCCCCGATATAACGGACCTTCTCCCTGGCAAGAATCTCCTCATCACAGAGCTCTTTATAGCGCCGCCATATCCCCTGTTTCACTCCCAGGGTGTCCTTGCCCGTGACCACAGCCTTCACGCCAGCCAGAGCTTCCGCCTGGGTCATGTCGATGTTGAGGATTTTGGCATGGGGGTAAGGGCTTCTCAATATTTTCCCATATAGCATTTGGGGCAAAACGACATCAAAAGCGTACTCAGCCCTTCCCGTAACTTTGGCTATTCCATCGACATTGTGGATCGGAGTGTTTATGACATTAAATTTTGTCATTTGCCACCCTCCTTATACTTGCCTTCAGCCACGGCTTTAACCGCTCTGATTATGCTGTTGTACCCCGTACATCGACAGAGATTACCGTGAATCCCCTCTTTTATCTGTTCCACTGTGGGGTTAGGATTTTCTGTAAGTAAAGTTGTCGCCGAGAGCAACATGCCCGGCGTACAAAATCCACACTGATATGCACCGTGATCGAGGAAGGATCTTTGTACCGGCGTGAGTTCCGCACCATCCGCCAAATCCTCAACAGTCCTCACTTCAGCACCATCTGCCTGAATAGCTAAGATGGAACATGACTTGACCGTTTTTCCGTTGA
>JBATYS010000157.1:0-3032 GCA_049674205.1 Candidatus Aminicenantaceae bacterium | reverse complement strand
CCGCTTCATGATTCCATTTATTCGGCGCCACATGTTTCCATGTGAAAGGCTCGTGACAGTCGGCACAATGGGTGCCCAACCTAAGTTCATAACGGTCGTCCTGCCTTCGTTCCCAGTGACAGACTTCACATGTTGTAGGCGTCCCTTCAAAAACTCCATCCAGATGACACTCTTTACAAGATACCGTCCGGTGTTTTCCGACAAGTGGAAAATTCGTCCGGTCATGGCTCTCGTCACTCCACTGAACCGTTTCCTGTTTTCCTCCCAATCCGGTGTTCTGTCCAGAAAACCAAATAAAAAGAACGATACTAGCAACAACCGGAAGGACTCGTCTTAGGCCTTCCAGGGCCTGGATTCTTGATTCCTTGCTCATACGATCTTACTTAAACTCCATGACATTTCGTTTTAACGGTCTCAATTTCTCAAAATCAATCTCACAAAAAACAAATGTTGATTGGATTCCTCCTGCAGAAAATACTCATATTCTAACGACGCTGCGATTATTCGAGTGATGGGGATGAAAAATTGTGTTGTAAACGTTTTGTAATCATTCAAACGGATAACTTGAGGCGTTTCGTTCCTGTTATCATAGCGGACTCCATTAAACGTGTTGGAAAAACTGCCATGCCATGAGACTTTCCCAAAATCTTTACTCAAAGCCACATAGTAGGAATCGGATTCAGACATCTCCCCACGATTCCACGCATAATTTCCGTAGAGTGTCACTCCTGATTTCAAAATATCGCCGGCAGAACCTCCAAATCGCCAGGTGTGGTTGCGAATTTCCAAGTCTTTCTGTTCACTCTCCATGCGTGAGATATAAAGGCGCAGACTCCGTATGGGTTTAACACTGAGACGCAAACCGTATTGGCTGGAATAGTAAAAGCGTTCGAGTTCCGTGTCGTTGAGGGTGGGATCCTGCGACCTCTCGAGGATGTAACGGTGGTAGTCGAGTCCTCTGCCCGAACTGTAGAATGCCGTCATGTCCACTGTGCGAGAGGGGTCCCAACGCACATTCGCAAATGCTCGTGATAATCGATCTTCACTCCGTACGTTGGATGCGAGCTCATACTCCAGATTGCCGTAGAACGTCAGAGTTTTCACAAACGGAAACATCGTACCCGCATAGATATACTGTCGCTCGGTGGATCCTGAATACCTGAGTTGATTGTAGCTCAGAGAAAACCGCCTGCCATAGTTACCTTGGTACCGGGCAAAAACACCATATTTCTGATAATTATTTTCCAGATGATTGACGTAGATGCTCGATTCCAGGCCTCCATATCCTCCCAAGAGTAGGTCCCGGCCGATTTTATACCCAACAACTCCACCCAAAAGCTGACCGATCCCTGCTGTATCATAAAGATTCATCTGTCCCAGGGAAAGAAAAAGAGGGCTTCCCTGTTTATCGAAAAGGATTCGGGCATCATAGAGGATGACCCGATTCCCTCTTTTTTCGCTCAGCTTCAATCGGTCCCGTGTATCCAGGAGGAAGGTCCATCCTTCACCGCGACGATTGACCATCTCCAGCTTCAGCCGGGTAGAGAGCTGGTGAAAAAAATCGCTTCCCTCATACTTCGCACCGAACCAATCGAAGTAGAGTGCACCCCTCAGATAAAAATCCGTCTGGTTTTCCTGTCCAACTGATCCTAACACCAGAATAAAGAGGAGAAAACAAGGGACAAGATACCAGAGTTTTTTATTCACCTTGTTTTCCTCCCCCATATTTCCACTCGCCAGTTATTCCGGCCGTGACAGTCCTGACAGTTATCCTGCTGTCCAGGATGCTGCGGTTCGTGGCAAGAAAGACAACGGGAGTCTTTCATGAGATAGGAAAACGTAGTTTTTCTGGGAAAGGAATTCTCCTTTTTATGGCACGTGAGACAACTGGTGACTGTTTTGTGCTTCCCCAAAAGGGAATACCCTGTTTCCTCATGATCGAAGTCCTCGGCATCCAAATCCACCAGCTTCGAATCATCGCCCCCATGTTCTGCGTGACAGACAGCGCAATCTTCGGCTTTATCCTGGTGGAATCCGCGATTGGTTGAAATGCGTGAGGCCATCTCCTGATGACAGGCAAGGCATTTATTGGGAAGAACTTCCAGGTCATTGTTATGACATTGGTCACAGTTTTTAAGCCCGGGAGAATCTTTGTGAGCGGTGCTTAAAGGGGCCGGAGCATCATCGACGGTATACTGCTGCTGAGACCAAAGTAACACTGCACATAGGAGCAGGAGGACAGGTAAGCAGCACTTTAAAATCTTTGTTATAGGCTTCATTTGAACGGACTTTAGTCGATCTTTTTTATCTTAGACCGAAAAAACTCCCTGAAAAAAATCGAACGATTTATACCATAAAAATAATTCCCGGTCAAAAAATTCATTATAAGAAGGAGCATCTCCAAAACCGTGATGACATAAATCTCGTAGCGTTATTAAGTGTTCCAATTGTGTGGTGGAGAAAACCGTGTGAAGGGCTCCATGCGGGCATGGTACATCTCCCATGGGGAGATGTGAGGAAAGCCCGGATCCGAGAGCGAAGTTTCCACGCTGGGGAAACTGAGCGGAATTTCGTTTTCGAAATCACCAATTGGAACACTCAAAATGTCATTCATCACGTTTTTGGAGAAGCTTCCATTCTCAGTGAAAGTTTTTTTTGATACATGTTCATGCACTTTGAAGAGCCTTTTTTACTTTTTCAGGGGTGATGGGCGTGGAATAGAAGCGAACACCGATGGCTCTGTAAACGGCGTTGGCGATGGCTCCGATCGTAGGGATCACGGGCATTTCCCCACATCCTCGCGGAGAGCCGGGCTGATAGTTGTCTAGGAATGCGATCTCAACCGGAGGAATGTCCGAGAATCGAGGAATGTGATACGCAATCAAATCCGCTGTTTGGGTCCTGTGGCCGTTGAGAACGATCTCCTCATGCAGGGCATAACCAATGCCCCAGATGATAGCACCTCGAATGCCCACTGTGGCCGTGTTCCTGTTGATGACTGTTCCGATATCAAAAGCACCGCAGATTTTTTT
>JBATYS010000156.1:0-14018 GCA_049674205.1 Candidatus Aminicenantaceae bacterium | reverse complement strand
TTTATTGTCCCTTTGTATTCTGGGTCGAAGATGTTATCGAACGGAGGAGGAGGCTCATAGGGCATGTGGACGTCATAGGTGTGCAAGAATAGAAAAAAAGGATTCCCTTGAGTTTTGGTAATCCATTCTTTTGCTTTCGGGAAAATCACCTCTGACCTTCCCCCCTCAAAATCATAGACATCCATACCTCTATCAAATCCATAAACAGCACTGACCTGACCACCGCCGGTGAAGCCAGCTGTTTGATATCCTCTGGCCTTTAAGATCTGTGGCAAAGTCAACCACTTTGTCGATAACCTATCCTGGTGATCATGTGTGAGAATTTGATGAGCGCTCGGCCACAAAGACGTCATCATCGTGATATGGGAAGTTACCGTGTATGGAGCCTGGGCAATGGCATTATTGAAAACGGCAGACTCGCTCGCAAGACTATCCAAAAAAGGACTCGTCTTCTTTTCATATCCATACGTGCTCAGATGATCCCTTCTCAAAGTGTCTATAGATATAAGGACGATATTCGGTTCCTTTGCCCTGGTTGGAGAAATGATCCTGGGATTAGCCAGCAGGAAGTAGCCTAAATTGGAATTGTCTGCTTTTTCTCGGGAAGGCAACGGGTCTGTTTTTTAACCTGAGGATTCCCTCTTTATTCTGGAATTCTGAAAGATCGATATTGACATCGAGCCATTGCTTTTACCTTTCATATTTATTAGGCTGAAATTTCTCCCTGTACAAAATATGATCTTCTTCACTTTCCTCGAAGATCACCTGGAATTCACATTCGGAAGATTTATCACCCCAAACAAACTCATCAATTCCAGCTGCAAACTGCAAGGTTGCGTTTACAGGGACAGTCAGCTTGATTTCGGCTTGGGAGGGTGAGGGCAAAAACAGGGAGCGCCTGGAAACACTGTTCATTTTACCCATGATGACGAAAGGCACTTCCTTTAATCCGTTCAAGGTATCATCAAGAAGCCTGCTTGCCATATACGTTTGGATAGCTTCCGAGTCATCGAAGATCGCCCGATCCACTTGCACATTCGTGATAATCAGTTTTCGGTGTTGTTCCCCGTTGAGGAATGAGATGTCTATCCGATGTTTTCCTTTCTCCAGTTGCATCGGAAAAACATAGCTGTCCCATTCAGAGAGGATATCCACTTCACCAAGTTCAATGTCATCCACTCCCACTCTCATCCGTGCGGCTTCTCCCTCGAAATTCGTACCGCGCGCCTGAACGAGGATCCTGTTTTTCCCACCGGGCAAATAAAGCTCCTGCGAGATTTTGCCAGGACCTTGCATGAGAATGTCAAAATTTTTGGCCATGAATTTTTCCGCTCCCCTCATATCAACAGGCCGAATATCCTTTGAGAGCACAACTTGTTTTTTCTCTCTACTGTTTCTCCCCTCCTTATCGCTTGCTATATGAGAAATTTCAACTTTCCCCCTGCTGGAAAACTCCCAAATGAGATCCTGGTAATAACATTTTCGTTTTACCTGATAAGGTGGATTTTCTATTTTCGCTGGTTTGCAAGATGGTATAATGCTGCCAATTAGAAATAAAGTTAGAGAAAATGCCAAGAAAAAGAATCCAGTTTTATTCCGCATATTAAATTTTCTCTAGTATATCACTATGATTCATGCTTGAGCAAAGCAAGTCAAAGTCAAGAAAATTTTCCTTGCACTCATTATTTTTTTCTGTGTTGACCACTTGATTATCCTTATATATATTAAATCCACATGAAAAATACTGTGAACCCTTAGAAACTCAGCCGAAAAGGAGACTAAGTTATGCGCACAAAAATAGGCATTTTAGCCGCTTTGGCTGTTTTGTTTGTTTTGATGAGTAATGATCTTGGTGCAAAAAGCGGCCAGACGGACAACGAAGTTTATTCGCCTGATTTGTTCAAAGGGCTCAAATACCGGATGGTGGGGCCCTCAAGGGGGGGACGGGTGACAGCGGTGGCTGGTCATCGGGAACAGCCGTCCATTTTTTACATGGGAGCCTGCGGAGGTGGAGTGTGGAAGACGACCAATTATGGTTCTACGTGGAAATGTGTCTCTGATAGCTTCTTCGCAACAGGTTCGATCGGTGCCATCCGGGTCGCAGATTCGGATCCCAATGTCGTTTATGTGGCAACCGGTTCGGACGGACTCCGCAGCAATGTCATCATCGGAAAGGGCGTCTATAAATCGATGGATGCAGGAAAAACCTGGACTTTCCTTGGACTAGAAAAGACAGGGAATTCCGGAGCTGTTCTCATACACCCGGAGAATCCGGACCTGGCCTATGTGGCCGCTATCGGGAATCCTTTTGCGCCGAATCCCGAACGGGGTGTTTATCGCACAAAAGACGGCGGCACGGACTGGGAGAAAGTCCTCTTTATTTCTGATAAAACGGGTGCCGTAGACCTTGAGTTTGCGCCGGACGATCCGAATACGATCTACGCAACAATGTGGCGTGCAGAGAGAAAACCCTGGACCATCATCAGCGGCGGCATGGAGGGTGGTGTTTATAAGAGTGTCGATGGAGGAGACAATTGGACCCAGCTGACCAACGGGCTCCCGCAAGGCCTTCGGGGGAAGAGCGATCTTGCTGTTTCGGCGGCCGATCCCAACCGTGTTTATGTGCTTATGGAGGCACCGGGAAAAGAAGGCGGTCTGTATCGTTCTGATGATCGGGGAGAAACCTGGATCCAAGTGACGGATTACCAGCCAATCAGGAACCGTCCCTTCTACTATAACAACCTGGACGCACACCCAAAGAATCCGGACATCCTGTGGGCGCAGGCAAACAGATTTCATAAATCAACTGACGGGGGCAAGACCTGGAAATCACACCCCACGCCGCATGGAGATAACCACGACATGTGGATCAATCCCGACAATCCGGATATTTTTATTCAATCCAACGATGGCGGGGCTAACGTAACTCTGGATGGAGGCGAAACCTGGTCCACACAATACAACCAACCCACGGCAGAGCTTTACCAGGTGGACATCAGTGATGACTTTCCTTATCGTCTTTATGCTGGTCAGCAGGACAACACAACGATTTCCGTTCCCAGCTTTCCGCCGCTCAATCTGCCAGGAGGATACACGGCCCTTTGGGAGGAGCATGGCGGATGCGAGACAGGTCCGGCGGTCCCCAAACCGGGTGATCCGGATATTGTTTATGCCAACTGCAAAGGGCGTTTTGGCGTCTACAACCGGAGGACAGGACAGGAACAACAATACTACGTCGGATTCTGGAATATCTATGGCCATAATCCCAAGGATCTGGCCTTCCGCTTCCAGAGAGTTGCACCGATCCACGTCTCTCCGCATGATCCAGATAAGGTTTACCACACCTCGCAATATGTTCATGTCACAACGAATGGAGGTCAGACCTGGGAGACCATTTCGCCGGATCTCACAGCGTTTTTGCCGGAGACTCAGGTGAGATCGGGGGAACCCATTACAAATGACATCACCGGTGAGGAACACTTCAGCGTTATCTATGAAATCCAAGAGTCGCCCCATGAGCCCGGTGTGATCTGGGTCGGCGCCAACGATGGGCCCATCCATATCACGCGTGATGGCGGAGAAAATTGGAAAGATGTTACACCGCCAGGGCTTGGCCCATACGGGAGGGTGCAGCAGATCGAAGTTTCACCTCACGTTCCCTCAAAGGCCTATGCATGCATTCTGCGCTATCAGTTGGATGATTTCGAACCGCATGCCTATAAGACCGAAAACTACGGGGAGACATGGACTCGAATCACTACCGGCACCAATGGGATCCCCGGAAACTTCCCGGTTCGAGTTGTGCGTGAAGATCCCAGCCGGGAGGGATTGCTTTACGCAGGAACCGAGTTCGGGATGTTCATTTCCTTCGATGACGGACAGCAATGGCAGAGTTTTCAACTCAATCTTCCGGTGACACCGGTGACTGACATCAAGATCGTGAGCAAAGACCTAGTGCTCTCGACCATGGGACGGAGCTTTTGGATCCTTTACGACCTGATCCCCCTGCATGAGATCTCTGAACAAATCGTTGCGAGTACCGCATATCTGTTTGGCGTTAAAGCTCCCTACCGGATCTATGGGGGACGTTTCTCTCGTCGTACAGGGGGACCCGAAGTCCCGCAGTATCCGAATCCCGGGGCAAATATCGATTATTATTTGGCGGCTGAGGCAGATGGGGAGATCAAGCTCGAGATCCTCGATGCCGAAGGAAACCTGGTTCGCGAGTTTTCCAGTGAAGAAACGAAGATAACACCGCCAGAAGGAAGTGGTCAGAGAGATAGTGAGGGAGAGGAGGAGCGTGGGAGAATGCGCCCTCGCCCCAGGCTTGAAAAGAACGCGGGTATGCACCGCTTTGTCTGGGACCTCCGCTATCCGGGCCCTTGGCATGAGAATCCAGAACGGTCGGAGCGATCGGGCCCGATGGCTCCTCCGGGGATGTATCAGGCACGACTGACTGTGGGCAATTGGAGCAGTGGTGTCTCATTCGAAGTTAAGATGGACCCGCGAGTCCTCAAAGAAGGGATCACTGAGGTCGATGTAAGTACCCAGGCTGAATTTGCCCTCAAGGTTCGCGACACGCTCAGCGAAGCACGACGCGTAGCGGCCAAAGTGGAGAAAGGGATCAAAGATAAAGCCAAAGATGAAGAAATTCTTGCAGCGGTCAAGAAACAGCTCATTTCCGATGCTGGCCCCTATAGGCAGCCCATGCTGCTTGATCATCTCGAATCCTTGTACTCGAACTTGATTCGCGCTGACCAGAGGCCCGGTCAAGATGCATACGATCGTTATGAGGAGCTGAAAGGGGCACTCCAAGAGCAGCTCAGGAAACTCGAGGAATAATGACAAGAAAAGCATCCGATACGACTCCGAACCCTCAACCCAGTACTCAACTTGCTCGTGATCTGGGATTCTGGGCGGCACTGTCCATCGGAGTTGGCACCATGATCGGTGCCGGCATTTTTGTCCTTCCGGGCATTGTTGCCAGCAAAGCCGGGCCAGCTGTTCTTCTCTCCTTCTTGTTCTGCGGAATGATATCGATCGTGATCGCTTTGTGTATGACTGAATTGGCCACAGGCATGCCCTTATCGGGAGGCGGATATCTATTTGTCGTGAGAGCCTTCGGTCCTCTTATAGGATCCATGATGGGTTGGTGTTTATGGCTGAGCCTTATTTTCGCCTCAGCATTCTACATGATCGGTTTTGGACACTACTTGAAAGATGTTTTCGGGATTTCACCCACACCGATCGCTCTCGGGATGATGGTGCTCCTCGTCCTCCTCAATTATATCGGCGCCCGGGAAACCGGGAGGACCCAAACTGTTATTGTTATCATCCTGCTTTTCATTTTGGTACTTTTTGTCCTCCGGGCTTTTTTTTCTATCAACTTAGGAAATCTGACTCCATTCGTTCCTCCCGAGATCGGTTTTTCTGGAGTTTTGATGGTAATGCCTATCCTTTTTATCACGTTCATGGGATTTGCCGAGATAGCTGCTGTCTCAGAGGAGATCCGTAATCCCAGCCGGAATCTGCCTCGATCGATTGTTGGATCCGTTGTTGTGGTCACTGTCATTTACTGTGCAACGGTTTTTTGTCTATTGGCCCTTCGAGCTTATAATGATCCGAATATGGCGAAGGAAACCGTGCTCATGGAAGTGACCAGAGAATTGATGGGTGGAGGTGGATATGGTTTGATCCTTTTGGGAGGCATCTTAGCGACGGTTTCCTCGGCCAACGCCAGTATCATGGCCGCCTCACGCATTTCTTTTGCCATGGGCCGCGACCAACTCATGCCTGATTGGCTGAATCAGATCCACTCAAGGTTTAAGACGCCCTATCGGTCCATCCTTGTGACCGGTGGCCTGACCATGCTCATTCTGCTTATTTTGGGTGGCCATCTGGAGCTGCTCGCAGAAGTGGCAGGTTTTTTGAGTCTTGTGCTCTACGCTTTGATCACGATCGGGAGTATGGTCATGAGGGGCTCAAAGCTCGACTGGTATAAACCGACATTTAGAACTCCAGGCTTCCCCTTGGTCCCGCTTTTGGGTTTATTAGGCTGTATTTTTGTGATAGTTAACACCAGCCGTTTAACACTCGTCATCGGATATTTGATCTTAGCCGCAAGTTTTGCATGGTATTGGTTGGTTTTGCGTAAACATACACAGCTTGTCGGTGCTTCTTCTATTCTCTGGAAACAAAAGGTCTTGAAGCCATTGGCTGTACGCGCCGAGGATTACATATCCACGCGCCGCGAAGTTTTTCCTGTCATCCTTGTGCCGTTGGCCAATCCAGAAACAGAAAAATCCCTATTGAAGCTTAGTACGGCTTTAGCCCGGAGCTATAAAGCCCGTTTACGGCTCATCCATGTGATAGATGTACCCATCCAGACACCTCTCGAAGCTGGTCGAATCGCCTATGAGAAAAAGCGTAAAGAAAAAGAAACACTTCTGGATGTGGCCTCCAGACACGCCGCAGAACAGGGTGTAAGAGCCATAGCCAGTGCAATTATCGCTCACAACATCTCTTCAGCGATCCTGAGTGCAGCAGATATGGAATCCCCGGACTTTGTGGTGATGGGCTGGAAAGGAGAGGCAAAAATTCCTCAACTGCGAAGGACGAATGTGGCTGATGTGTTAAAACTCACAAAAGGAAATGTCCTTGTCCTCAAGGATCGAGGGATTGAGAACGTTCGCCGTATTCTCGTCCCCATGGGGGGAGGGCCTCACGCCCAGCTTGGATTGAGATTGGCTTGCGAACTGGCAGTGGAGTGGAACGCAACGATAACCACACTCAATGTTCAGGTCGGACGAGGTATTTCAGATGAGAATTCTGATTTTGAACGCCAAAGCGTCGCCATCATTAAGGAACAGGCAGAGGAATATGGCAAGGATCTTTTGGATAAGATCGATGTCAAAGCAGAAATGAGAGTTGAGATAGGGGAAGACATCGCACAAACAATCGTAAAGACCTCAGAGGAATATGATTTGATCGTAATGGGTGCCTCGAATGAATGGGCTCTTCGGCAACGACTTTTTGGATCTCTTCCTGACCAGGTCGCTGATCATTCTCCGATCTCGGTGCTCATGGTGCGTGCAAAACAATAGCTCTGTTTTGCTCTCAATATCTATTTTTTCTTTTTAAAAGTCTTTAATTCCCTCTTTAGCTTTTTTATCTCTATTTCTTTACTCTCGAGGAGTTCCATCTCTCTCTTATGCTCTTTCTTCTGCTTTTCCATGGCTTGAACCCTCTTTTTCAGGGTTCTTTCATCAAAATGAAACAAAAATGATATGGACACTTTTAAGGCCTTTGCTATTTTTTCCAGAGTGTCTAATCCAGGATTTGCGACCTTACCCGATTCGATCTTGCTGATGTGTGACCGGGAGACTCCCGTGGCCTCTTCAATATCTCCCTGGGTTAAACCTCGTTCCAACCTGAGAATTTTTATCCGCTTTCCAATGAGCGCTGTTATTTTCATCGTATCCTCCCCTATTTAAGGGATTGCTTTTTCCCCTACATCGACTCGGGAAAAGAATATCAATTTGGCACTGAAAAAGCAACAAAGCCAAATTGTATTGATCACTGCACTACTGGAGCACACAGACCAGGATACAAATTTATTATTGACAAAAATCCCATGAAGTTATAATTTTGAAGGCACCAAATCTAACTTTATTAGGAGGGGTATTATTATGGCAGACAAATTGGGGACAATTAAACTCTTGCTTGGAGTAGGTATCGTTCTGATGCTCGGCTGGTTTATCGTCTTTTCATTAGCGCCTGCGGCTATACTCACTTCCCTGGCATTTATCGAAACCGAAGGATATTTCCTGCGGATATTCGGCATCTTTCCCTTGGGCTGGGCAGTATTATTCCTCTTTGCATCCAAAGATGTGGGAAAAAACCTTGCGATCATCAATGGAGCAATTATTACAGGAGCGTTTTTGATTATTGCGATTCTTGTTTACGCTTTTACTGTGAATTCTGCGTTGGGCTGGTTCAACTGGCTAAGCACAGCTGTTCTTTTTGTTTTTAACCTGTTACTCTTCATTTTTAAACCAAAATCCGTATAGCTTTTAACAAGCACGGCATCTAAAAGGTCCACCGCTCTTTTTGTGCCCACGTTTTTAAGGCTGTATAATCCTCGTCGACTGTAAACAATAGGTTTGTTCCTAGAGCGTCCGAAGCCCAAAAGAAAATAATTATTTTTAGGTATCGAGGGGGGATCTTGTCTCAGAGCGCAAGGGATCTACTTTAAGATTGGGCTCTGACTTTTTGTGATGAGCTGGTTTCATTCTTACCCGAGGACTTTTAAAGCTTGTTCCAGATCCTGGATCAGCAAGTCGACATCTTCGACGCCCACGGAAATGCGAACAAGGCTTTCGCTGATCCCGGCTCTTGCCCGCGATTCCGGACTGAGACCGACATGAGTGTTCGTTATCGGTTGTGTGGCCAGGCTTGTCACTCCTCCAAGGCTCGGGGCCAATTTGATGAATTTTAAGCTGTCCATGAAGGTCTTCGTGGTTTCAAAATCCGCATCCAGGTCAAAACTCAGCATACCGCCATATCCCTTCATCTGCCGCTTGGCTAACGCAAAATCTGGATTATTCTCCAGTCCAGGATAGTAGACATCTTTGATCTTTTCCTGCCTTTCCAGAAACTTGGCGATTTTTATCGCACTTTCATTCTGACGTTGAACTCGAAGCGACAGAGTCTGCATCCCTCTGAGGGTAAGAAAGGCCGTCAATGGGTCCATCACTCCTCCTAAAATCTTCCGATATCTCCAGATCGGTTCGAAATATTTCTCTTCACAGCAGATGAATCCCCCCGTGATGTCGTGATGGCCCCCGAGGTATTTTGTTGCACTGTGTATAACCACATCCACATCATAGTCTTTGGGATGTTGATTGACCGGTGAGGCGAAGGTTGAATCCAGCATAACGATGGCGCCCTTTTTGTGTGCCGCTTCGACCAAAGGTTCGAGGTCAACGACGCGAAGAGTGGGATTTGTCGGTGTTTCGAGATAGAGGATCGTCAGACCTCTTTCGATCTCGGATAAAATGCCGCCCACATCATGGCAATTGACACCCGATGTGCTGACACCCAGGCGTGGCAAATAGTCGTTGAGAAACTCATGCGTCCCACCGTAGATTTCCCTCTGGTAGACAATTCTGCTATCTCTATCTAAAAATGCAAGTATCGCTGTTGTGATGGCTGCCATTCCCGACCCAAAGCCAAGCGCATGGGCATAGCCTTCGAGTTGTGCTAAAGCATTTTCGGTTACCTGGACTGATGGATTATCCCAACGGGAATAGATGTGACCCGAGTGATGCTGGACCACATCGATCAGATCATCAGACTTTTCAAATTTGTAAGTGGCTGTTAAGCACACTGGAGGAATAAGTGGCACGCTTTTCATGGGTATCTCTCCTAGTTTTATTGAAATAACTTTTTCACTTTACCCAGTAACGATGGGCTACTTCAATGGCTATTTTACGACCTTTGTTCGGCTCCATCCATTTGAGGTCAGAATTTCTTGAGTAATTCCAGATAATCGTGGACTCTATCTCTCATCTTTTCCCTGGGGACGATTTCGTTAATCCCTCCCCGCTCAAGATAAAAATCCGGAAGATACCATGGAGGAGAGTTGCCCTTATTGTCTCGTATTCTCGTTTTTAGGTAACCTTCAACGACTCGTATTCCCGCAAACCCGATCTCAGCGTTGGGCTCAGCGATATGGATATCGCCTTGGCTCACATAGCTGGACAGTGAACCGGCCATAGTAGGATCGGCAAGTATGGAGATGTAGGGAACCTTTATTCTTGTAAGGGCCATATTCGTCTTTGCCATCTGCATCAGCGATAGTATGCCCTCCTGCATCCTGGCACCGCCCGTCATGGAAACAGAAACGAGAGGGCAGTGGTATTGGTTTGCATAATTCACGGCTCTGACGAATTTTTCACCGACAACAGAACTCAAGCTTCCTCCCCTGAAGCCATACTCAGACACAGCCAATACAACTTTCTGTCCTTGGATTCTTGCCGTACCTATGATGAGAGCTTCATGGACCCCAGTTTTTGCATAGTCTCTCTCGATATCATCTCTGTATCTTTTGATCGTGCCATCATCTGTTTTGAAACTGAAGTTTATGGGATCCAAAGGAACAAGGTTCGCATCCCTCTCCTTAAAGCTTCCCCTGTCAACAAGATGTCTGATCCATTCATGGGCCGTGGGATAAAATTTGCGATCGGCACTCCCACATTTAGGGCAGATCTTAAATCCCTTCAAATATTTCTTGAATGGCGTGATTTCCCCACATATTTTGCATTCATAAGACTTTGGGTGAGTCTCATCCGTTGGCAATTCTGTGGAACGCTCTTCTTCACTGGTGGGAAGCTTTGGTTCTCTTTGAAAAAGCTTTTTCACACCTTTTATAATATTTCGGGCAAATCTTCGTGGTGGTGATACTTTAGGCTCGATGGAGAGTTCTTGCCACTCTCCATAACTCATAAATCTCCGATATCTTTTGTCGAGGAGGGTCCCTATGGAATCTCCACGTAACTCATTAAGAGCTTTATTAATGAAGAACTTGATGTTCTTGGCCGCTGTTTTTTGATCCTTATGGATTCCTCTTTCTGGTTCTCTTATGATGCCATCGATGATCTTGAAATCGAGCATATCTTGAGGAGTGGGTTTGAGAAGGTTGGCCATTTCTCTGTGTCTTCTCTGTTTTTCCTCTCGGGATTTTTTGTTGAGATCCCTTATCAAGATGCTGGCACAGCCTTCGGGAGAGATCACAGAGAATACCGAATTTTCCAGCATGTATGTGCGGTCAGTGACCTGGAGAGAGATTGCGCCTCCGCTGCCGCCTTCGCCTATGATGATACTCACAGTGGGCACTTTGAGGCCCGCAAGAGTTCTGATGCAGTCGGATATTTTCCAACATTGGAGAAGTTCCGCAGATTCCAGAAGGGGATCTCCTCCTGGAGTATCAATGAATGTGATCAAAGGTTTTTGATGCTTTTCAGCAAGTTTCATGACCTCCAGTACAAGTGAATGACCTTTGGCCGTTATTGTGGTAAGAATCCTTTTGTCTTTCACAGTGCGCCAATTCTGACCGATCACAAAGAGAGGCAAACCATCGAGCTCCGCATATCCTGCGATGATGTTCGGATCATAGGGAAAACCTTCTCTGTACTGTTCGAATTTGTCAAAAATTTTCGGGATCAAGTCTCCTGCCCTGGGTCTTTCTCTTTTACGTACGAGAAGATACCTGTGGTAGGCATCGACTTTGTTTTCGGGGGCATCCGTTTTTGGTTTTTTTAGCTTTTTTTGCTCTTTTAGCTCTTTTGGCCCTTTTGGTTTTTCCGTCATTTTTTTCTCGAAACATCAAAGTTAGCACTGCTATTTTTCTTGGATATTTTCTGAGATGGCCTGAACCTGTCTAACCGGCTCTTCTCCCACGGATTAGATAGAGCGAAAGAAATTCCGCCTTGAAGGGTGTGTTCATCGGGTGGTCTTCCGGCTCGCCGAGGCTGAATCTGCGGCCAGTAGTATGTTCTCACTTCATTCTCGGGAAGATACATCATGGCCTTTTTAAGCAGTGCTTCCAGTTCATCTCTTAAGGGATAACGGGGATTGAAGCTGAATATTCTCACCTTTCCCTTCAGCTGACTGCACAAAATTCCATGACTTTCCAATTTTTGCAGCTGATTCTGAACCGTGTTGAGGTTGAACCGGAAAGTCCGGGCGATCTCTCTTGCATAGCCCTCCCCATGGGAATAGAGAAAGAAAAGGATCTTCTCCTTTTTTTCCGATTCAAGAAGTGGTTCCAGCATGGTCGATTCCTTCGAATATTATTGACTGATTTAATTGGTCATATGACCTACCGCATCGGTCAAAATACAGCATAACAGCATATATGTCAAGCAAAACGATCAAATATCACCCATAAAGACGTAAAAACCATTCTCCCCAAGAAAAAAGAATAGCAATTTGAGGGTTAAAAAGCAAGAATTCGTGGTTGATATCGAGAATGGACGCCATATAGTGGATTACAGGTGAATTTAAGCTTTTGAGAGTTCCCAGTCTTTCATGCTCTCGAAGACTTCACTGATGATGAGCACACACTCATCCATCTGTTCCTTGGTGTGTTTGGCAGAGACTGAGAGACGTAAGCGAGACTTGTTCTTCGATACGGCGGGATAGGTGACGATTCCGGTGTAGAGTCCCCTCTCTTGAATTCGTTTGCTGATTTCCCGGAGTCTCAGATCGTCTCCTGCCATAACAGGGATGACCTGAGATTTGGTGTCTGCGATATCCAGGCCGGCTTCACGAAGCTTGTCATGCATGTAACGGAAATTTTCCCAAAGCTGGTCCCGCAGTGATTTATCTTTTTTGTAGATCTCTAGGACCTTGAGGATCCCTGCGGCCGTGTGGGGGGCCATGGTGCAGGAGAAGACATAGGCACGGGCTGTCATCCTGAGATAGGTCATGAGTTCTTTTTTCCCGACGACAAAGCCACCGATGGCTCCGAAGGCCTTGCTGAACGTTCCGATCGCAATATCGACTTCGTCTTCGAGGCCAAAGTGCTCTGCCACTCCTCCGCCCCTCTCTCCGAAAATGAGGGTTGCATGGGCTTCGTCCACCAGGATCTTGGCTCCGTATCTTTTGCAGATGGGGATCAATTCAGGGAGGTTCGCAAGGTCACCATCCATGCTGTACACACCCTCGATGCAGACGATCACACGCTTTGTTTTCAGATTTTTGAGGACTTTTTCGAGATGGCTGGGATTATTATGGGCAAATACCTTGATTTCCGCCCCTCCAAGCCGAACACCGTCATAGATGGACGCATGGGAAAGAATATCCATGACAGCTACATCACCAGGACGCAAGATCGCTGAAAGAACTCCCAGATTGGTCCCGTATCCGGTCGGGAAAACGACAGCCATCTCTTTACCCTTAAGCTGAGCGATCTCCTCCTCGAGTTGGCGCAGGATTCCGGAATAGCCACTGAGAAGGGGTGCTGAGACGGCACCCGTGCCAAATTCCTCCACGGCCGCTTGTACAGCTTTCATGACTTCAGGATGATAGCTAAATCCCAGATAGTTGTAGGAACAGAAATTCAGGAATTTTCGGATGGAATTTGTGTTCCAGTCAAACACATCAATCTCAGTTTTTGGACTGGACATAAAGGGCTGGCCATAGACCATATACTTTTTTTCGAATGCATCCACAATCAACTGGTAAAAGTATTCTGCGACCTCAAAGAGATCGTCACTCTCAAAATCCTGAAAATCTGCTAAGGTGAAATTATCAGCGTTAAGCTTTTTGCCTTCGAAGTCTTTTTTGCTCAGTGCCATCTTCGTCTCCAAAGATAAAGTTTTTACCATTAGTCCGACCTAATGTCAATTCAAATATTTCCTTTGGCTAACATAACACATTGAAAATAATTAAGTTAGTTAATCTCAAGCCTTAAATAATTCCCTTAAATGAGATTTTTTGGTGCCAAAAAGAGTCTTTTAACTAGAGGTACATTTAAATGCGAGGGAAGCTCTTTTTCATTCCAGGTATTACTCCCAAAACATCAATTTAAGGCCATATATATGGGGTTTTAGCGGTTATTTTTTTTAATATCAGTGATTTGTGCCAGCCAAAGGACAATAATTCCAGCTGAACTCATCCCCAACTGCATCAACGATGACAAATCCTTCGTGATGCACAAAGCGCTGATCTTTTTGTGCATGGCTTAGAGACCCTCCCATCAGATAGGTCGTGTTCATATATTTCAGCTCCTCCACGATATGAAGATGCCCTTGTAACACAAGCTTGACATTATAGTCTGACAACAATCTTAAAACTTCAGTCCCATTGTTCACGATAAAATATGGTTGAGGCGCATTCATCGAATTGATATGTGCCTGTGTAAAAATTGTTGTTAGAGGAATATGGAGTGCAATACAAACAGGCCTACCTCTGTTATGTATTTCCAGGTCTTCGGACAGCCACCTCAATTGATC
>JBATYS010000155.1:0-4442 GCA_049674205.1 Candidatus Aminicenantaceae bacterium | reverse complement strand
GTCTATCGATTCATCGATCATTTCACAGAAGACAATATCCTCCTCAGCCCATTCAGTGATATGGCCAAGGGTCCAGAGGAATTCAAAGAGATGAATCCTGTCTTGTATGACATCGCTGACAAATATCCCCTCATGGACTCGGGCACCGGAAAAAATCCTCTTCTTTTAAAGAAAAAAATGAAAATCGGGCCTGTAGACATCAATACGCTTATGGCCCCTCCGAATAGCCACTACAAGTTTCCGGTCAGGATCCCGGCAAACTCTATTCTTGAATTCACTTACGGCATCAGACGTGATGATGAGCTTTTCAACAGAGGAGAAGGCATACGAAATGCAAGCTTCACGATCATTCTAGAAACAAGGGAAGAAAGAAAAGAGATCTTTACTCGATCATTGAATGTCACTCCAGAACGATCTCTTGTTTTCAACTATAAAAAAATTGATCTCTCAGAATATGCTCAAAAAGATGTCGTTCTTTATTTTAAGACAAGAGGAGATACAAAGGCTCTTGCCGGATGGTTTAATCCGGTGATCTATGTGCCACAGCAGAAGACGAAAAATGTCCTCCTCATTTCTCTGGATACTCTGAGGGCCGATCATGTGGGTTGTTATGGCTATCCGAGAGATACAAGTCCGAACATCGATCAGCTGGCCGAAGATTCTGCGGTGTTTTTGAACACCTTCGCCACCTCTCCTTGGACTCTACCCTCTCATGTCTCGCTGATGACCGCACTGAACTGCATCAACCATCAGGTTTATCACAACGATCAGAAAATCAATCCCTCTATTCTGACGCTGGCTGATGTCTTGAGAGAAGATGACTATTTCAATGGAGCCATCACCGGCGGAGCATTTGTCAAGGGTTCATTCGGATTCAACAAAGGCTTCGACAGCTACCGTGTGGGGGGGAATGTAAGCTCACCTGACTCAGCCCAAAAAATAAGCACGGCATCTCTAAACTGGATAAGAAAACATAAAGACCGGAATTTTTTCCTTTTCGTTCACACTTATCAGATTCATACTCCCTACGAGTCGCCTGCACCCTACAATGAATATTTTCTAGCCGATGACGCTGAATACAAACGCATCCGTCAGCGTAAATTCCGATTCTACCAAGAAAACAGGTATAGTCCGGTCACTGATAAACTCAAACAAAACATTATCGACCTTTACGACGCCGGGATCCTTTACACCGATGAAGTTTTGATCAAAGCTCTGGTCGATGAACTCAAAGCACTCGGAATCTATGACAACACAATGATTATACTAGTTTCAGATCACGGGGAGGAATTTTATGACCACAAAGCGTGGGCGCATAGCCACAGTGTCTATAACGAGATCATAAAAGTCCCTTTAATTATCAAATTCTTCGATTCAGAGCATGCTGGCGTGAAAATCAAAAAGTATGCACGTCTCATCGATGTTTTGCCAACAGTTCTCGACGTCTTAAATATTGAATACCCAGATCAGTATTTAGATGGAGAAACTTTGCTCAACCTTATAATAAGCAAGAATACAGGGGATGAAGAAAGGATTTTCCTTTCTGAATTAACAACAGACCCGATAGATCGAATGATACCCAGAAAGATAGCCATCAACCAGGGAAAAAATAAACTGATCATGAATGATGACTATGATCCTCAGAGCCTCGCTTATTTCAGTTTCCCACCCCCAGAGATCGAAAAATTTGAAATATATGATCTAGAAACTGACCCATATGAGAATAATAATTTTGCATTATCAAACCCCGATCTGACTAGGCGATTGCTAAATTTCATGGGAATCCACTTTGTTCAAAAGTGTGATTGGAGCTCCATAAAGACCGAAAACGAGGATGAAATCCGCGAGCAATTACGGGCATTGGGATACATCAAATAAAACAAACTGTCCACCACCGCACACCAGGTGTTTCCCAACCGAACACACATTTTCTGAAGTCTGGAATCTACGGACGAACACACCTCCTAAATCTCTATATAAAACACTCAAGCGATTACACATCGCTAGCCTTATTCCCCTCTCAAGGAAAAGGCTGGCATAGGACTTGCATATGGATAAATGCAAATAGCTGGCCATATGGTTCTGCGTCCTGTGATGGGGCACAGATATTGGGAGAGAGTGATGTTTAAAAATTATCTGAAAATCGCCTTCCGAACCATCCGGAAACACAAAGGATATTCCCTGATCAATATCACAGGATTAGCCCTTGGCATGGCCAGTTGTATTCTCATTTTGCTCTGGGTTCAACATGAGCTGAGCTACGATAGATTCCACAAAAACAGGGATTTTATCTACCGCATTTACCAAGACTATCATCACGCGGGTGGCATTTCACAATTCAGTAATGTTCCCCAGCCTGTGAGCCCTGAAATCCAAAATACGGTACCGGAAGTCGAATTCGTGACACGATACCTTGATGGAGATTTCACACTCAAATATGAGGACAAACTCTTCACTGAAGACAATGTCCGCTTTATCGATCCGTCATTCTTCCCCATATTTTCCTTTTCATTTGCAAAAGGAGATCCGGAGGCCGCTTTTAACGACCCTTATTCCCTCATCCTTACGGAAGCGATGGCCAAAAAATATTTCGGAAAAGAAGATCCCATCGGGAAGATATTGACTGCGGACAGTCAATATCAGATGAAAGTGACAGGCGTCGTGAAGGATGTGCCCGATAATTCCTTTCTGCAATTTAACTTTCTGGTCCCCTATTCCTACCTCGAAACCACCGGTTATGATGTGAACAACTGGAATTCGCACAACTGCCAAGTTTACGTCTTGCTTGACAAGAATGTTTCTTATGAGCAAGTGGAAGATAAAATTTACGGGATGATCAAGAAGCATACGCCTGACGACGAATCCTATCTACGCCTCCAGCCACTCAAGCGGATCCGGTTATACACCTTGGGTGGAGAAATGGGAACCATCAAGTATGTGTACATCTTCTCCCTCATCGCTCTCTTAATCCTCGTGATCGCCTGTATCAATTTTATGAACCTTGCAACAGCCCGCTCGGCAAAGCGTGCCCGGGAAGTGGGTTTGAGAAAAGTCGTGGGGGCAAGGCGCATACAGATCATCCGTCAATTTTTTGGCGAATCCATTGTTTTAACCATCTGTGCCCTTGGCTTTAGCATGCTTATAGTAGAAGTTCTTCTGCCTCTTTTCAACAACCTCTCTGGAAAAAACCTCAGGCTCGATCTATCCGGAAACATGGCCATTTTTGCTAGCCTAATAGGGATCGCACTGTTCACAGGATTCCTCTCCGGGAGTTATCCAGCCCTGTTCCTTTCGTCTTTTCTCCCCGGTAAAGTGCTGAAAAGCACGTATCGTTCAGGCAGCAACAGCTCAGCCCTTCGAAAAATACTTGTCGTCTTCCAGTTTTCACTCTCTATATTCCTGATCATCAGCACCGCTGTGATCTATTCGCAGCTCCAATACATCCAGTCCAAAGATTTGGGCTTCAACAAAGAGAACCTGATCTATGCCAGCATCAATGACAGGATCAAAGAGAATTATGACACCATCGAGAACAAAATCCTTCAGAATCCCCATATCCTGAATATGACTCGGACATTCCAACTCCCCTCTTATAACAGGTATTCAGCTCCTGTCGAATGGGAAGGCAAAACTCCGGATCAAAATATCGTATTCAACATCAGTCTGGTCGATCCTGATTACTTGGATACACTCAAACTGGAATTGATCCAAGGCCGGAATTTTTCTAACGAATTTTCCACGGACACATCCAACTATATCCTGAACGAAGAGGCCGTGAAACAGATGGGATTGGAATCACCCATCGGGAAATGGCTTGAATTCGGTGAAAAAGGCGAGATCATCGGTGTGGTGAGAAACTACCATTACATGCCCTTCACATATGAGATCCAGCCACTTATTCTCTATTACAACCCGTCTTATTATCGATACACAATCCTCCGGATCAGCGGGGACGACATCCCTCAAACATTGGGCTTTCTGGAGGAAACCTGGACTAAGTTCGCACCTGCATTTCCATTTGAATACCATTTCCTGGACGAAGACTATGAACAGATATACAGAACCGAAAATCGTTTGGGTGAGCTTTTAAGGTATTTTTCATTTCTGGCGATATTCATCTCTTGCTTGGGACTTTTTGGCCTGGCCTCGTTTATGGCTGAACAGAGGACAAAAGAGATCGGTGTCCGTAAAGTTTTGGGAGCAACGATCTCGAGTGTCACTCTGCTGCTTTCGAGAGAGTATACAAAATGGGTGTTATTGGCGAATATCATAGCCTGGCCGGTGGCTTATTTAGGCATGCGAAAATGGCTTCAGGGATTTGCATATAAGGTCGATATAAGTGTTTTAACATTCGTTTTGGCAGGCTTATTAACACTGGTTATCGCTCTTCTGACGGTTAGTTATCAAGCGATAAAGGCTGCTGTCGCCAACCCGGTAGAGGC
>JBATYS010000154.1:0-2106 GCA_049674205.1 Candidatus Aminicenantaceae bacterium | reverse complement strand
TTTGCAGTACTGACATCCTTAGTGACCGCTCCCCTGGGATTTTGGGTCGGAGCAAAAATGGAGGCCTTTGAGATTCGATTGACTGAAACCCAGTCGCTGAGAAAACTGAACACCATCCTCTCCCCTGCCGCCTTCATCCTCTGCCTGGTCATCATCACGCTTTTGCGGTTGACTTAAAGACGTGATTCATATTCTCATCCAACACTCAAAAGGAGAACGGAATGGAAAAAATTATCCGCTTTAAGCTTAACGGGCAAGAGAAAAGCCTCACCCTAGACCGGGAACGCATGCTCCTGTGGGTATTACGCACGGACTATACACTGACAGGAACCAAATATGGATGCGGAGAAGGCTTTTGCGGAGCCTGTACCGTATTGGTTAACGACGAAGCTGTAAGATCCTGCCAATACCCCGCTGAAAACTTAGATGGGAAAGAGGTCATCACGATAGAGGGTCTATCCGAGAATGGCAAGCTTCATCCTCTGCAGGAGGCCTTTGTCAAACATGACGCCCTCCAGTGTGGATTTTGTACCCCTGGGATGATACTCAACGCATACAGCATGCTCCTGAAAAATCCCAATCCCGGCACTAAAGATATTATCAACGGGATGGAGGGGAACCTGTGCCGTTGCGGAGCTCACACCCGAATCGTCCAAGCTATCCAAACCGCAGCCAAAGAGATGAAGGGAGGTTCGCGGCAATGAAAAAAGACGACTCTTGGGATATCAACTTCAGTGATCTTATTGAACAGGATCTTTCCGATAGTAGTTCGGGTATGCCCCTAAAACGGCGTGAATTTCTAAAATTGGTGGGAGGCGGAATCGTCATCCTGTTCACTGTGGGAGATCCTCTCAGTCTAGAGGCACAAAGCCGAAGGCGCCCGCCTCTTCCAGACGATCCTAATGCATTCCTCCGGATCGGCGAGGATGGCCGCGTCAGCTGTTTTACGGGTAAGATCGAGATGGGGCAAGGAGTGATCACCTCTCTTGCCCAGATGCTCGCGGACGAACTCGATGTGACTCTCGATTCTGTGGATATGGTGATGGGAGACACAGACCTTTGCCCCTGGGACATGGGAACATTTGGGTCTATGACGACACGATTTTTCGGACCTCCTTTACGAGCTGCGGCAGCCGAAGCTAAAACCATGCTCAAAGAACTGGCTGCAGAACACCTAAAAATCGAGCAAGACCATCTGATCACAAAGGATGGAATCGTCTATGCCAAAGATCAAGAACAAAAAAAAGTCTCCTATGCCAAGTTAACTCAGGGTAAAAAAATCACCCGGCTGTTGAAGCAAAAAGTTGTGTTGGAAACACCGGCCGACTTTACGGTTGTTGGTCAACCTGAGTTAAGAAGGGATGCTGTCGAAAAGGTCACGGGAAAAGCAAAGTTTTCCGGAGATGTTCGCGAACCCGGCATGCTTTACGCTCGACTGCTAAGACCTCCTGCTCATGGATCCCAGCTGATCAGCGTGGACACTTCTGGAGCAAAAAAAATCAAAGGGACGCAGGTTATCGAAAACGAAGACCTCATCGCTGTTTTACACGAAGACCCGGAGATGGCAGAGCTGGCACTCAAGGAGATAAAATCCCAATTTAAAACTCCGGAAGCCACCTTGGATGACAAGACTATTTTCGACCACCTTCTCAGAGTGGCGCCTGAAGGAGAAACTGTCGCTCAGGGCGGCGATATTCCGACTGGGAAAAAACTGGCGGCACAATCAGTAGACGCAACGTATTTAGATGGTTACAAAGCGCATGCCCCCATCGAAACCCATACTGCAGTGGCCAAGATGGAAAACGACAAGATGACGATACGGGCATCCACACAAACGCCTTTCCCATTGAAGGATCAAGTTGCAGAGACCTTGGGATTCGCGCCTGAAAAAGTACGGGTCATTACACCCTTTGTCGGTGGTGGGTTCGGAGGGAAAACCAGTAATCAGCAGGCCATCGAAGCCGCAAAGCTCGCTAATATCACAGGAAAGCCGGTCCACGTGGCATGGACTCGGGCCGAGGAGTTTTTCTATGACACCTTTCGTCCGGCTGCAGTAGTGAAAATCAGCGCAGGTATATCGGACTCCGGCCAAATCACATTTTGGGA
>JBATYS010000153.1:0-3975 GCA_049674205.1 Candidatus Aminicenantaceae bacterium | reverse complement strand
ATTCCTGACCGCGGAGATATTGTGTGGCTGGAATTCAATCCTCAAGCTGGTTATGAACAAGCTGGACATCGGCCTGCGCTGGTTGTGTCACCAAAGACGTACAATGAAAAGGTAGGGTTGGCCTTATTTTGCCCGGTCACGTCCAATGTGAAAGGATACCCATTTGAGGTTGTTCTCCCTGAGAAATATAAAGTATCGGGCGCGATTTTATCTGATCAGATCAAGAGTCTGGATTGGCAGGTGAGAAAAGCAAAGTGGATGGCCTCAGCGCCCAAGGAAGTGCTTGAAGAGGTTTTAGCAAAAATCCTCACGTTAATAGGTTTGGAATACCGCTAATTCGATCCTCCCCTACCCCTAATCAAGAATAATGGCTCTTTTAAATCTTATGTCCTGTGGCTTTTATTTAATCGCCACTCCTATGGTATCCCGATGCATGAGGATCAATGTCCGCATGTACGGACCGATCTGGTTAGTCCCCTCAAATCCGGCTTTGATTGCCGCTGCTTCTCGTTTTTCTTTTGGTATATCAGAGCTCGCGCTCCAATGTTTCATATCCCTGTAGCACCCCAATGTAAATAGATCCCATGCAGCCCCTCGATCGCGAGTGAAAATCAGATTCTCGGGCCTCCCAAGATTAAAAAGATAGGCATTTTCCATTTCACGTTGTTTGAAAAGTTCCGCATGCTTTCCTGGAAGCACAATAAAAATCTCACAATGATAGAAAGATGTGTCTTTGAAGACCTTTTCAACAATTTTAAGCGGAGGACCCATTACGAAGATATCCTCATACCATGACGTGTCCTCTTGGAATTTCTTCTTAAATTCCATCGGAGATAAGGAAGAGCTGGCTTGGGCCTCAGTGCGGCGTGCTATTCTTTCTTTGGAAAAGTACTCTGTATAACTTACCATAGGATAGAGCATCATCAGATCCCATTGATCTCCTTGTGTGTGGCGCCACCAGAACGGGCGTTTGTCGCCTGAAGCATCATGCATAGACATCCGGTCCTTAAAAAGGTCTATCAGATCGAGAAGCTTCCCAGGGGCTGCGCGAATAAATGTGGCTCTATACAGGTAGGTTTGTTCTGAAGAGAGCGGTTCTGTTGTGGCAGAAGGAGTTACGGACGGAAATACCAATACCACCAGGCAAAGCAACAACATGAATTTTCCTAAACATCGATATTTCATAAAACCTCCTTAAGGTTATTTATCCTAGAGAGAATGCCTCTCCCCCACTCCTATTCCTTTATTGCAATCCCCGATTCTTTAGTAGAGGCTCGATCTTGGGTTCTCTTCCGCGGAAGTTTAAGTACATGGTCTTGTAGTCAGCCGTCCCGTTTTTCGCCAATATGTGTTTTCTAAAAGCATTCGCTGTTTTTTGGTCGAACAGGCTGGTCTCTTTAAACGCCTCAAAAGCATCACAATCCAGAACTTCCGACCAAATGTAGCTGTAGTAACCGGCGGCATATCCCCCGATGATGTGATTGAAATAAGTGCTCCGGTACCTGGAGACGATCTCAGGGATCAATCCTATTTCATCGAAATAATCTTTTTCAAATTGATTGACATCCAAGTCCTGTGGTTCTGTGAGTGTGTGGTATTTCATATCCAACAGACTTGCAGCCAGGTATTCTACAGTGATGAATCCTTGATTGAACAAACCGCTCTTTACGATCTTCTCGATCAAATTGTCGGGAATGGGTTCGCCTGTCTGGTAATGTTTGGCATAGTGTTTAATGACCGTCGGTTCCATGGCCCAGTGCTCCATGATCTGAGATGGAAGTTCGGAAAAATCTGAAGACCGGAAGGTCGTTCCATAAGTCACATTAGAGAGAAGATTATCTAATCCGTGCCCGAATTCATGAAAAAGTGTTTCCACCTCTTCAAGAGTGATCATAGCAGGATTGTCTCCGATGGGTTTGGAGAAATTACAGACAAGATTGACTACAGGATCGATCTCTTCTCCATATTTTCTGCTCTGGCTCCGGTACGTGCCACACCAGGCCCCACCACGTTTGCTTGTTCTGGGATGGAAATCCATATAAAGGACTCCACAATGGGATCCGTCCGCTTCCTTGACCTCGAAGACTTGCGCATCCGGATGCGGTAAAGGCATCCCATCGAGTTCCTCAAAGGTCAGCCCGTAGAGTTGATTGGCCACCCAGAATGCCCCATCCCGTACATTATTCAACACAAAATAAGGCCGCAATTCAGTGTCGTCGAGCTGGTATTTTTCCTTTCTCAGTTTTTCAGCGTAATACCACCAATCCCAGGAAGCCAGCTTGAAGCCGCTGCCTTCTCTGTCGATTATGGCCTGCATCTCCTGCCTTTCCTTTTTTGCAACAGGGAGGGAGGCATCCCACAGGCGATTCAGTAGTTCATAGACATTCTTTGCATTCCCTGCCATCCGGTTTTCCAGAACATAATCGGCGTAAGTCTTATAACCAAGGAGATTTGCACGTTCGACACGAAGCTTGATGAGATCGGCGAGGATTTGTTTGTTGTCGTTTTCGTTGTCGTTGTCCCCTCTTTTTGTGTAAGCCCTGTACAGTTTTTCTCTCAGGTCTCTCTTTTCAGAATACTGCAGAAACGGGATCATACTGGGCTTATGGGTAGTGAAGACCCATTTACCCTCTAATTCTGCTTCCTTGGCCGCCTCAGCGGCTCCTGTGATAGATGATTCCGGTAAACCAGCCAGGTCTTCCTCGTTTTCGATCACGAGTTTGAATTCATTCGTTTCAGCTAAGACGTTTTGACCGAACTGAACACCCAGCTTTGACATCCTTTGATTGATCTCTTTGAGTTTGGTCTGGTCTTCGTCATTCAGGTTGGCTCCACTACGGACATATCTTTTGTAAAGGTTTTCGAGCAAATACATCTGCTCGTCGGTGAGATTCAGTTCGTCCCTCTGCTCGTATAGTGCCTTTACACGCTCAAACAGTTTTTTGTTCAGGTTGATCTCATCACGATGGGCCGCTAATCGGGGCGCCATTTGTTTCTGGATCGCTTTGAGCTCATCATTGGTATTAGCTCCACTTAATCCACCAAATACTCTGGACACATCGGAAAGCAGCTTACCCGACCGGTCCAGAGCAACGATTGTGTTATCAAAAGTCGGATCTTCCGTGTTACTAACGAGTTGATCAATTTCCGCTTTTTGCTGTTCCATCCCTTTTTCATAGGCCGGGACAAAATTTTCAGGTTTAATGATGTCAAAGGGTGGGACTTTGAACGGAGTGTCATATTCGGCAAAAAATGGATTGTCTGTTGCGGGCGCTTCTGCGGGAGTTTCCGATGTTTTAGAACATGCAGGAAATAGTAATCCAAACGCCAACAAGATTAGGATCAGATTTTTTTTCATTGTGAAACCTCCTTTATCTGTGTAATGACAATATCAAAATAAAATAGTGTGGTCAAACAAAAATTGAATAGGTTATAAATCCCGCTAGATCGGCCTCCTCATCTCCCCCAAACAGTGCAGTCACCTATACTGCACATCCCATATCTTTGCATTCTGTCCCTTAACGCAATTTCTTTCTGTATGTGTATAATTCTTCCCGGATAACATGCCGTAAGGTTTCTTCCAGAGAGTCCTTTTGTGAATTTATGTAGTCTCTCAGGGCCATATTGATGAGTGTTTGGTAATTTCCTCCACCTGCGGCATGAACCTGCTTCCGGAACCATTCGAGAATATCATCGTCTATCCGGATAGTGATGCGCGTCTTTCCTTTTGCTTGTTGGATTAAAGGTCCTCTTTTTCCCCTTTGAAAATCGTACTCTTTTTTCATTTTAATAGCCTTTATATTGATTTATTTCTTTGACTGTCGCTTTTCTTGCAGATATAAGACGAATCCAATCTCTACGCCAAGCATAAACAATCACAAGAATACGACCGAGTACATCAATTCCGATGGTAACAAAACGTTCTTCACCATAGTACTCATCGGGTATCGTGACGGCTCTTTCATCCTCTAATAC
>JBATYS010000152.1:0-9652 GCA_049674205.1 Candidatus Aminicenantaceae bacterium | reverse complement strand
GTGATAAGCATTAACCTGTTCAAAGAACCAAACCCAGATCTTTTTGTTGAACTCCAGGCTGGGTGGATTTTTCTTCAAGAGGGAGAGGACCCTTTTATTCATTTTGTACTCTCCACTTTATTTGCCTGGGCCGGGATTATAATTTCTGAGGACCCTTTTGACAAGACTTTAAGGAGATTTATTTGTTTTCCCAAATCTGTGATGGAGTGAAATATCGATAGCAGTAGTAAATGATCAGATTGTGTGATGGAGAAAACCGTGAGGAGGGCTGGACGGGCATGGTACATCTCCTTGAGGGAGATGTGAGGGAAGCCCCCTCGTCCGAGCGAAGTTTCCTCGCTGGGGAAATTGAGCGTGTTTTCGATATCATATAATCTGATCATACGGAATGTCGGTTAATATGATCTTGGATAAACCTTCAATTTCGTCTCAAAAAATTAATTCGATTACAGACTAAACCTTTTCGCTTCCATATTCGTTTATATAGGGGAATAGTCAAGTTAAGAATTTGAGGATGGAGATTTGCAAGGAGATAAAAAAATAATGTGGATTCGCAGGATTCCGGCCAGAACAATCCTATTCTTCCTGCTTCTGTGGCCGGGAGTGGTTTTTTCTTCCTCAGAGGAGATTCTTGATATCCCCAGGCTCACAAAAGCGCCAGAGATCGATGGTGTATTGGATAATCCGCTCTGGGAAAGAGAAGCACTAAAGATTGAGAATTTCCATCAACTGTCCCCAAAAGAGATGGGAGATCCTTCTGAGAAGACTGTGACCTATATCGGTTATGATAAAAAAAATCTGTATATCGCTTTCAGATGCTACGATTCCGGCCCCAAGAAAATAAGAGCTTCAGTGACCAACCGCGACGGCTGTATCGATGATGACTGGGTGATTATCTTCCTAGACACGTTCAATGAAAAACGCAGAGCCTTCGGTTTCCTCCTGAATCCATTGGGAATCCAAATGGACTGTCTCCGTATCGAAGAGGGAGGGAATGAAAACATGGACTTCAGCTGGGATACGGTTTTTTTCAGCGAGGGGAGAATGGACGAGGAAGGTTATTTTGTGGAAATGGCGGTCCCCTTCAAGAGTATCCGTTTTCCTGACACTGAAAACAAGGTTTGGGGACTCACTCTTGGCCGTAACATCCCCCGTAAAGGAGAACTCCTCCTTTGGCCAGATTTTACACGAGAGATCTCCGGGTTGATCACTCAGAGTGGGGAGATAAGGATCCAGGGAGATGTTGAAAAGGGAAAAAATTTCGAGATCATGCCAGTTTTTACTTCACTCAAAACTAAAGACTCAAAAGCAGACCCAGAAGCTGGTTTAAACCTCAAATGGGGTGTCAGCTCTGATCTTACCCTTGACGTCACGGTCAACCCGGATTACAGCCATATCGAGGCCGATGCTCCGCGAATAGAGGCAAACCAGAGATTTGCACTTTACTATGCGGAAAAACGACCTTTCTTTCTGGAGGGGATGGAGATCTTCAAGTTTCCAGAGGTCAACCTGGTCTACACACGCCGCATCATCGACCCATCGGTAGGGGGGAAGGCGACCGGGAAAGTTGGGCGGTTCACGTATGGATTGCTCACGGCCTATGACCTTAATCCTACAGAGAATCTCTGGGAAGTCTCCGAAAATGGGGACGAACGGAACGAAAATGCCCTTTTTAACATATTCAGGATGAAGGCAGATGTTGCACCGGGTTCATACTTGGGATTTTGCCTCACAGATAAAAAGATCAACGGTTCATTTAATCGTGTGGCTGGTGTAGATGGACAGTTTAAGTGGAAGAATAACTTTTTTTTCTCCTTCCAGGCCATAGGGTCAAAAACCAAGTATGATGACCGGGAGACAGATGTTGTCCCTGCACTCACTGCAGAGGCGTCCTATTTTTCGAAGTACTGGGGGGCCGGTGTCTCCTGGCAGTCTATGCACCCGGACTTCGAAGCTTCAGCAGGATATGTTAATCGAGTGGACTACAGGAGGTTTGTCGCATATTCTTTTTTTAACTTATATCCCGAGAAGAATTTCATGAACCAGATCAGGTTGAGCGCGAATGCCGGTCAAATGTACGAATATTTTGGAAACACTCTTTCCGATCAATGGGTGAGCGCGAATGTTCATCTCCGTTTTACCGAATTTAATCAGATGAACATCACGTACAGGAATTCTATGGAGAGGTACGAAGGAATCGATTTTCACAAGAATGTGATGAACCTCGACATCAATTTCAGTTTGATCGGATGGCTTCCATTCGGAGCCTACTTCCAGACGGGCGATAACATTTACTATGACCCTGACGATCCCTATCTCGGATACAGCAATACCTATGGGATCTATTTTACTTTTAAACCGAGCAAGAGGCTTCAATATTCCCTTGATTTTACGAAGCAGACCTTTTGGAGCGGAAGAGGTGGTGAGCAAGTCTATGATATCAATGTCCTGCGCAACCGCTTGACCTACCAGATCTCCAAGACGCTTTCCCTCCGTGGCATCCTCGATTACGACCATTACGACAAAGCCGTCTATGGCAGCTTTTTGGTGAGTTGGGTCTTAAGGCCGGGCACAGTGTTCTTTTTTGGCGTGGACAACAACCTGTTGAGGGACGAGATCGGCAATTATACCCAGGACGACTACAGTGTGTTTGTTAAGTTTTCCTACTGGTGGAGGATCTGACCTTTCACCATCGCACCGGCAATCTTGCTCCCCATCAATCATGAGATAAGAAATGTTATCTCGTACTCTTGAGAATCGTAGATCTTTAGGATCGCAGTTTTGTCCTTCAGTTTGATCTTATATTCTTCCCATTCTTTGCCGGTCCTGTGATCCAGGACCCTTTTTCTCGCGATGATCTTTTCGATGGGATACTCTTCATGACCGAAGGTCACAGACCTGGGAATCTCTTCCCCTTTATAACCTGAGTGAAATTGGACTTTGATTGTTCTGGGTTGGTCGTTCATCGGCCTCATCATCATGTAAAATGTGTGTATACTGTTCTTTGCCACATTGTATGTCTCCTCGATCCATCTGTCAAAGTCCCAGTTTTTATGAATAATTCATCGGCCATAAAAGGTATAATAGGGCCATGAGTTTAAAATTCCTGTCGGAGACAGATGAGTTCAAGAGGTTGAGGAATGCCCTGGATCGGGGAGAGAAGGGATTTCTGGTTTCTGGGGTTGTAGATGCGGCAAAGGCATTTTTCCTGGCAACATTGCTCATGAATACGGAAAAAAAAGTCGTATTCATCCGGGCTTCCAGCCTTTCTCTCTCCAAGGTTCTGGAGCAATGCCAGTTCTTTCTATCGCAGTTTTCGAAAGATCTTACACTCGGTGTTCTTCCTCCACTCTCGGAGAATCCGTATCAGGAAGTTCCGCCTTCGCTGGGATCTATCTCCTCAAGGATGAGATTTTTTTACGGCTTGACATACAGCCAACCGCGACTTGTCGTGACAAATCTTTTCGGTCTTCTTAAACCCTTCCCCCATCCCGAAAACTTAAAGGATTTCTTCACAGATGTTGAGGTCGGTCAAAGGCTGGACCGTGACGGCCTGCTCAAGATCCTGAACAGGTACGGATACACTCAAGAAGACATCATCAATTTGCACGGAGAATTTTCCTGGCGAGGTGGGATCGTGGATGTGTTTTCTCCCTGGGAGGCGTTTCCTTTCCGGATCGAACTCAGCGGCAATGAGGTCGTCTCCCTCAGAATGTTCGACCCGTCTTCGCAAAGGTCAAAGACAAAAATCGACAGGCTCATCTTTCCTGCACTTCGAGAATTCCAGGCAACTCCAGCTTTCCTCGAAGAGTGGACCCGATTGGCTCGGCAAAAGGGGAGTCAGCCATTCTTAAAAGATATCAAAGAAAAAGCGGAGAGTCTGAAGAAGGGAGAGATCTTCCCATCATTCTCTTTTTTATCCCTGCTCCACGGGGAGCGTTTCTCCTCTTACAAGAGTTACCTAAAGGATTATCTTTTTGTCATCGATAACATCGACGATGTGGCTAAAGACTGGGAGGAAACATACTCGGGACTCCAGGAACAGTTCGATGAAAACTCTGCTCAAAGGAAGTATGCCCTTCCGCCTGAGGAAATTTACTCTTCAGCCCTTTGGGATCAAATCAGAGAGGACTCCATCAAACTGGAAGAGCTTGTTCCACTGGACGGCAAGAAGGTGTTCCATTTTCCTTTTCAATCAGTCACTCGTTTTGCCAACAAAATCCCTTTTTTCTTGAAGTACATGAAAAAACTTCAGAAGCAGAGGGAGAGAAGTTATGTTTTTCTGGCAAATGAAGGAGTGCGCCAGAAATTTGCCGGCCTGCTCTCTCAGCATTTGATCCCCCATGTGGAGGCGGCAGACTCTTCTACTCCTCCCCGTGAAGGCGAAGTGAGCCTTCTCATTGGAGACCTTCAGCGCGGATTCAGTTATCCGAGTGAAAAGATCTTCTGCTTTTCTGAAAAGGATATTTTTACGGAAGAAAAAGTCCTCATCAGCCGGCCTCGTGTCAGAGCTTTTGTCTCCCACTTCCAGGACCTCAAAGCCAGTGATTTTGTAGTTCATACCGATTATGGGATCGGGATCTTCACTGGTCTGATCAAGCTCAGTGTTGATGGAAAGAAGAGAGAATTTATCGAAATTCACTACAAGGATGAGGATAAGCTGTTCGTTCCAGTCGAAGACCTCAACCTCGTCCAAAAATATGCCAAATTGGGAACGAGTGCTCCAGCTCTTAACAAATTGGGGACACCTCAATGGGAAAAGATCAAAGCTCGAACAAAAAAAGCCATAGAAACCATGGCCAAAGAACTCCTCGACCTCTATGCCAAGAGAAAAGCTATGAAGGGATACAGTTATAGCCAAGAGGGAGAATGGCTCTCTGATTTCGAAAAAACTTTCGAGTTCACAGAGACAGAAGATCAACTCAGGGCGATCCAAGAGATCATGGGAGACATGGAGTCTAAATCTCCTATGGACCGTCTTCTCTGCGGAGATGTGGGATACGGCAAGACAGAAGTGGCCATGAGAGCGTCCTTCAAGGCCGTTATGGATGGAATGCAGGTGGCTGTTCTCTGTCCGACCACGGTCCTGGCCAGTCAACACCACAAAACGTTCCAGACGAGGATGCTGCTCTTCCCTGTCCGTGTGGAGAGCCTCACTCGGCTCCAGACTCCGGCCAAACAAAAGAAGATATTGGAGGATGTCAAAAAAGGATTGGTCGATATCGTTATAGGGACTCACCGGCTTCTCTCCAAGGATGTAGAGTTCCGGGATCTCGGATTGTTGATCGTCGACGAAGAGCAGAGATTCGGTGTTGGCCACAAAGAGAAGATCAAGACAATGCAGAGCAACATCGACGTTTTGACCATGACTGCCACTCCGATCCCGAGGACCCTGAACCTCTCACTTTCCGGGTTGAGAGACATCAGTCTCATCGAGACGGCACCCAAGGATCGCCTGGCCATCCATACGGTTGTCACCACCTTTCGTTCAAGTCTCATCGTCTCTGCGATAAAGAATGAATTGGGACGGGGAGGCCAGGTGTATTTCATCCACAATAAGATCGACGATATCGACACCATCGGTCACATGATCGAAAAATGGGTGCCCCAGGCAAAAGTTGTCACTATTCACGGGCAAATGCCCAGCACGCAGCTCGAGCGCCGTATGGTCAATTTTATCGAACAGAAATCCAATGTTCTCGTTTCGACAACGATCATAGAGAATGGGATCGATATTCCTCTTGTCAACACGCTTATAGTGAACCGTGCAGACCGTTTTGGCCTAGCGCAACTCTACCAGTTGAGAGGGAGAGTGGGGCGGTCGTCTCGGCAAGCCGTTGCCTACTTTCTTGTCCCGCCATTCACGGATCTGACATCGGTGGCCAAGGAGCGGCTGAAAGCTCTTCAAGAGTTCAGTGAATTGGGATCCGGCTTCCGGTTGGCGGCCAAAGATTTGGAGATCAGGGGGGCAGGAAATTTTCTGGGTTCTGAACAGCATGGTTATATGGAGGCGGTGGGATTCAACTATTACATGAATCTTCTTGAAAAGACAATCTCTGAGCTCAAGGGCGAGGAGCAGGAAGATGTCAAGAGTGAGATCAACATGAAGTTAGACATGCGGATCCCAGAAAGCTATTTGCCTCAGATCAACCTCAGACTCAACCTCTACAAGAGCATATCCTCAGTGGAAAGTTTGGAGGAGTTGAGCAGGATAAAAGAGGAGATAATGGACCGATACGGCCCCCTACCACCCACTGTGATCAACCTCCTTTGTTACGGGACAATAAAGTTTCTTGCGCAGAGGATCAAGATCCAAGGGATTGACCGTATCAGCCGGAAGATCATCATAAAATTTCTTCCCTCCTCAACGGCGGATGTCGCCAGGATGACAGGGCTGTTCGAGAAGTACTCTGGATCGATCACGCCGCAGGGGATCATGAGCGTCGAACTCTCTTCGGATGGAGAATCACAGATTTTGAATGAAACGATATCCATCTTGAAGGAGTTAAGCCAAGTGTAATATAATGAATTGAAATTAAATCAGATGGAGCTTATGAGATTGAGACATCGTGTTTGCTGTATCTTGTTTCTTGGGCTGATGTTTGCCTTAAGTGTGAGCTGTAAGAAGCAGGAGTCCGAAGAGGGGGTGCCGACTGATAGAGCGAACTCTCTTGATACAAAGAACAGTGTCATCCTTAAGGTCTCAGATTCTTTTTACTTCAGTTCTGATTTTGAAAAATACCTTCTGTCCATCGCGGGGCAGGAATACAAAGATCTCTCCGTAAGCTCACTCAGTCGCCTTTTTGATGATTTTGTCGATGAAAAGATCCTCCTTCAGGCTGCGAGAGTCCAGAAAACTTCCCTGACGGCCGTTGAACAAAAAGAGTATTTGGCCAAATTGGTAAGGGAATCTTGGTCGAACGAGAAGAAAAGCCCTTTGGACGAACTCGAGTATGAAACCCTCCTGGAAAAGCTTGTGATCGAAAAATACTTATCCCAACAGATCGATAAGATCGATGTCACTGATGAGGAAGTTAAAGAGTATTATGAACTTCACAAACGAGAATTTTTACGCCCTGAAAGAGTGAGAGTCAGCCAAATCCTACTAAAGACAGAGGGTAAGGCTGTCGAAATTCTGGAGAGGATCAAGAATGCCAGCGGAGAGGCGTTCCGAGAGATCGCCCGTGAAGAGTCGAGTGGAGTGGAGGCATCGAAGGGAGGAGCGATGGGCCTATTCGAGATGGGCCAACTCCCCTTTGAGATGGAGAAGGTTGTCTTCTCCCTAAAGGCAGGAGAGGTCAGCCCTGTTGTTGAGTCATCTTATGGGTACCATATATTCAGGCTGGATGAGAAATTGGAGCCAGAACTGGTTCCTGAGGACAGCGCTTTTTCCGAGATCAAGATCAAAATATTCAACCAGAGGATCCAACAGTTCCTTCGAGATCATATGGAGAGCATAAAGTCCCAATTGGATTGGAATTCCTATCCGAATAATCTTTCCTTCAGCTATCAAAGGATCGATCATGAAGAGAGCGAATAAAATAATCGGAGTCTTCTTAGTTCTTATTGCTGCCACCGGCATCTGCGGGCAAGATCTTGTCGAGGCGATCGTAGCTGTTGTCAACGACGATATCATCACTTTATCCCAATACAAGCAAGAGTTTACATCCCGTGTGAGGATGCTGAGAGCACAACTGCAGGGTGAAGAATTGAGCCAGCAGCAGGAGATCCTAAAAGAAAACCTCCTGGAATCCCTCATCACCGACCTTCTTCTCCTCCAAGAGGCAAGAAAGCTCGGCCTCAATGTTGCGGAGCAGGTCAGGATGACTATTGAGAATATCAAGAGGGAAAACAACCTGACATCCGATGAACAGCTTCAAAGAGCCCTCGCCCAACAGGGTATCACTTATGAGGATTTCGTAAAGCAGATGGAACAGAACATGCTGAAGCAGAATATTATTTTTTCTGAGGTAGGGAGGAAGATCGCCATAGATGATTCAGAGATCGTGAGCTACTACAAGGTCCATCAGGAAGATTTTATCGAGCCGATCGAGTACACGCTCAAGATGATCTACATTGCCCAGGAGGGAAAAAGTCCAGAGGAGATCGAATCCAAGAAGGGGCAGATCGACCAGAAGATCGAAGCGAATGAAGAATTCGGTCAGGTTGCAGCTGAGTTTTCCGAAGGCCCAGAAAAGGATTCGCAAGGAGACTTGGGGAGCTACAAGAAAGGTGAACTGCAAAAGGATCTGGAACAGCCCATAGAAGGTTTAGAGGTGGGAAATGTGACTCCTTGGCTGAATGTGCAGGGTGCGTGGTACAGGTTAAAACTTGTGGAAAAAAAGGAAAGACGTCTAAAAGAATTTCAAGAAGTCCGAAAAGAGATTGAAGGAAGAATCTTCGAAGAAAGGCAGCAAGAAGAGCTGGAAAGATATATGGTAGACATCCGTAACAAAAGTTATATTAAAATTCTGATCGCTAATCCCCCTATCGATTGATCTGGATTATTCATAAAATCTGCTGCCAAATTTTTACTCTAAAACCATTCTATATCTTATTGTCAGCATCTTTTACCCTACGGGCGAGCCGATCTCATTACAAAGCCTTCGTTGTAGCCCACTCGCAGTAGTTCACTACAGCTTCGTGAGCCACTGTCTCGCCTTTGCAGCGATCTCAACTCGTGAATAATCCACTCACATCTGGATTATTCTAGGGAATACAGACAGCTGCGGCAATGACTGTCGTCCACATCTCCTTTTTCCCCTCGGCACTTTGGGTGATGCTCTGCGTGCTGATGGATAAGCTGCTGGAGATGTTGTAGAGGTTTTTTTCCTCTTCCCAGATCTGCTTAGTGTCGAAAGCCTCCCCGAGTGTTGTGACCAACATGTAAGCGGCCAGGTCCGCTACGTATTCTCCCGCCTCCTTCTCTTTCAGGCCATATGCATGATGCTCGGCGAGATAACCATAGTGGTTAGGATCATTGGGTATGGCTAAACCGATCGATGCAGAGATCAGCCGGTATGCTTCGTTTGTGGCGATATCGCTCATCACCAGGAAGAGAATCTGTCCGGGATGGAGCAGCTCAATGCCTTCTTCTCTGGGGATGAGAGAGCATTTTGGGGGAAAAATACTGGTGATCTTGACGAGATTGTAAGGAGCGATACCCGCCTCTCTCAAGGCGATCTCAAGGCTTGCCAGTTTTTCCCTGTGCTGGCCCATTCCCTTAGTCAGAAAGATTTTGGATGGTACGATCGTATTCATGCTTTATTCCTTTCGGATGTTTTAACCTGTACTATTCAAAAAAGTGGTTTGGCCTCGACTCGTGAATAATCCAGGTGAAATATAACTTAGGATGACAAAATTGGAAGCGGAGGTATCAGTTCTCCTGCTTTTTCTCTTCTTTTTTTAGCTCTTTTTCCACTTCGGTCGTTTTTTTGTCCATTCCCACTGGCTCTGGCTCCACGAAGTCGATCTTTCTGGAGATCTCATATTCTCCCATAGGAAGAAATTGAGATCCTTTAGACTGGGCGAAAAGCCTAACTAGAACAGTCTTCCAGTGAGGATTGTCTTCAAATGTGGCCAGTGATTTTCCTTCAACACCATAGTTGCTCTTGAGAGTAATGACATCGCTTTTTTCTCCCGGCGGAATGGG
>JBATYS010000151.1:0-4940 GCA_049674205.1 Candidatus Aminicenantaceae bacterium | reverse complement strand
CCCCTTCTCGACTTTTTTGACCCAGGCTCGCCACACACTGAGCGGGACATCATTTTCACTTTTGCAGACTATAGAGCATGTGTTGCAGCCAATACACTTTCTCAAGTCAAAAAGCATGGCGTATTTTATTGATTTATTGCTCATCGTCTTCTTGCTTTGGTTCCGTGTTCTCTACGCCCTCGGATTTTTCTTCCTCTGTTTCGTTCTTTTTCTCTGGCTCCTTTTCACTATCCATATTCTCTGGTTCTTTGTCCTCTTCTTTGTCAGGGCTTTCTTCTTTTTTTCCCTTCTTCTCCTCTTTCACTTTCATGGACTCGTGCCAGTCTCTTATTCTCGTTCCGAATCCTCCCCGAGATTTGTATCCCAGGTAAACAAATGTCCCTAAGATCAGGAATAGAGCCAAACCTCCACCCACTGTGTTGAAGCCCATCCATTTTGTCGAATTCAGGTGAGTGGGCCCCATGGCGATGTTTGCTTGCTGCATGGGATCATGACAACGTGTACAAAAGTCTTTGTAAACTGTATCGGATCCATGTGCGGGATTATGACATTGGATACAGATGGCCATGTCGAACTTTTCGGACATGTCTCCCTTTCGATGTCCTGAGATCTTGCCGATCGAGGAGCCTTTGAGTAATCCTTTCACCATGACTTCCGGGTGGCATTCTCCGCAGGTCACTTCAATGTTATTTTCGTGTATGGAGGCGGATGGGTCATCATGGCGAAGGATGTGGTGTTTGGTATGGCAGTGATAACAGAGCGGGAGTTCTCTATCGGGCAATAGGGGAGTGTACTCGAAATGCACATTCTTGAGATACTCCTCTGACTGTTCGGGATGACATTTGGAGCAGTCCACATCCACAAACCCTTCCCGGAAGTGCACATAGGGATTGGCATGAGTGTGGCAATCCACACACGAGAGCTGTCCCATTTTGTGTACATCCTGAGCCCATGCCTCAGGATCCACGTACAGAGACCGAATTGCGCCGTCCATAAGGACTTGTGCGAGGTTGGCATCCCCGTGACACGCCAGGCAGTCTTGGTCTGAGTACTTAGGAGTGTCCGGAGAGGAGTGGAGGCCAAGAACGAGCCCAAGGAAACAAAGGATGTATAGGTGAGATGCCCTCCATTTAACCATCATATGCAGTAGGGGATTTGGTAACATAATGTGTGTATGATGTCAAGGCAACTTATGATCCTGCGATCATCTCGAAATCCGTGATGTGAGATCTTCCGAGTGATCAGATTATATGATATCAAAAACGAACAACGGGAAAACAGTGCAGATCTATTTCGATGTAGGGACCGTTTCCCAAACGGTCCGTTCGGGGAACTGACCCTACAAAGAACCATGCCCGTCCATCCCTTCTCACGGTTTTTTTCCATCACACAATCTGATCACTCAATAACGCTATTGAGCATCTAGAATATCACGGATTTGGAGAGGTCTTCAAAACTCGAAGGCCAGTCCTAAGCGGAAGACTCTTGGGGATTGGATCTCTGTGGCATAACGGAGTTTGAATTCAGGACCGGTCCACTGATTCTCTTCTGTGGCGAGACCGTTGTTTAGGATGTTGAATCCGTCGAGGAGAAGTCTCAGTTTGGATGTGCCGATATGGAAGGCTTTCTCGATTCGGATGTCGAGTGTGAGGTTGAACTCATAGCGGACAGCACCTCGTGAGTGAGCTTGTATATAAAAGGGCCCCTGGTTCATATCTTCTACAATGATCTTCCGAGAGAACGGTTGTCCGTCATAATACTTGATGATACAGCCCAAGTTGATATCAAAAGGAGCTAGGTAATTAAGCCCAATCCGGACCGTGTATGCCCTGTCGAAACGTAATCTTCCCTTGGTGTTGATCAATGTGTTAGGGTTATCGAAGAGAGTCCCGATGACACCGTCATCGTTTTCCCACTCTGTGTTCCCTGGATTAGTAGAGCCCTCAGCCTGAGTAGCGGTCATTGAGAGAAAATAAGTGAATGTGGGGCCGAACCTTTTAACCAGATTCAGATCAACTCCAAAGTAGTGAGAGACACGGGGGTCATCGGCATGGTTTGTGAGGAGAAAAAAATCTTGTCCAAGAGTATCACTCCACTGATCATAGGCTGTAAAGATTTGATCGTCTTCGGTTTTAGGAATGGAATCATCGCCAAGGTCCAGGATGTAACGTGAGTCGTATGCTGAATAGGGGACTCCGGTGTTCAAGGTTTTCACTAGGTTTCTTGTGCCCCGATAAAATCCGCCCAGCGCAAAATTCCAATCGGAGCCAAATGCAGAATTAAAAACGATGGCATATTCATCCGTGTAAGGTCTTTTGAGGTTAGGATCGATGCTAGAGTATAGCGGGCCTTCACGCCTGAGGAGCTTTCCTGTCTCGTTCTCTTGAAATTGGCTGTCATTATTCCTGTCGTTCCAGACATAGACCAGTCCTCCGAGGGCACCGGGATTCCCGTAGGTGAGATAATTGAGGGGCAGCCGGAAATAGTAACGGGCGAAAGATATTTTCAGAGCCGATTGTTTCGAAGGGGATAAAGGGATGATGATCCCTAAACGTGGGGACACTGAAAACCACTGGACTCTGCTCTCTTCTACGGATGTTTCCTGTGACGGGGATTCCGAACCACGTCCTGGAATCCATCCCTTGCTGAAGTCGAAGTTCAGCCCGAAATACAGAGAGAGAAGACTGGAGAATGTCAGGGTGTCCTGGACATAAAAATTGAATTGGAGGGAGGCTTCCTCATGTTCTACAGGAGTGTTGAACTTGACGACCTCAAGGGGATCTCCATCATAAAAATGAAGGTGTAGATTCTCTTGGATGCTTTTTTGCGAAAAGGATTGAGATTTTTGCACTTGAAGGCCGTATTGGAGCCTGTGGTCACCGAAGAACAGATCATCAAACACCGAATCTCCCCGGAAGAGAAAGGCGAGGGTTTTTCGCGTGTCCTTGTAGGCCAGGGGAGCGGGGCCGCTCGGTGTCCTCTGGAAAATTTCGATGCCGTGCGGACCGACGACTTCATCTTGTAGATCGGACTGAATATGGCCGTATGCATAGTTGAGCCCGACTTTAAAAAAGTGCCTGTTCTGGATCCATGTGGTCCAGAGAGCCTGAAATACATCGTATACGTCCTTTCGATCTGAAGTCGATGAAAAAGGAATTTTTCTATTAGCACCATAAGATGCGTAGGAGACCTTCTGACCTGTCCAGAGCACACGGAGATAACTCTGGGCAAAGTTGTATCGCAGGCTGATCAGACCAGAGAACAGTGATGACTTGTCCATTTCATCAAACTCGGCCATATCACGGGAGAGGTCGTTGGCCGTCACTGAAGCGAAAAAGGATAGTTTATTTGTGACCAATGGTCCGGATATATGAAAATTCCCATCGAGAAGATAATCGAAGGTGTGGGCTTCAAAGATTCCTTCTTCTTTCAGTTTCGGAGTGATGTTTGAATCCTGCAAAGATCGCTGGGTATAAAATGCCGAAATTCCTCCATGGAAGGTCGATTGCTCAGATTGAGTTATCAGATTGAATTGGCCTCCAGGTGTGAGGACGTAAGGAGGATGGCTCGAATTGTATAACTGTGTGTATCCTAATGCGTAGTAATCAGGATAAAACAATGGCATCCCGGTCCAATATGGGTCGGTCATGTCGAAGCCGTTTAAAAAATAAGAGGTCTGTGTCCAAGATCCTCCGCCTCTGGCGCTAAAAACAGCGGGAAGGTTATTCCACAAGCCTCCCACATCTATGCGGTTGCTCGTGGCCGAGAGATCTTGGTTTTCCATAAGCGCCCAGACATTGTGAGCTGAAGGAAGAACATTCAAGTTGATCCTGTCGAGGATAGTCTGTTGGAGACACTGGTTAAAATCTGTTCGTATCACTTCGGAGTAAGACATGTCTGTGCTGTCTTCTCTGTGGAGAACAGCTTTGATGAACAGCGATTGAGAGGGAAGTACGTACACATTCGTTTGAACGGTGGAGTGATATCCCGGTGTTTCGAATCGGATTGTGTAGTGCCCGGCGAGAAGCCCTGTCATATGAAAAGACCCTGAGTGGTCGCTGGTGAGTGTTTTTTCGAAATTTAGGTCTTTGCCAGAGATTTGGATCGTGACATCAATAAGAGCGCTCTGGTCCGGTGTTATGGTCTTTCCCTGTATAAATCCAAAGTCTTCCGCCCTCATCGTAAGCCCGAGCAGAATTGTGAAAAAGAGTAAAACCAGAGGGAAAAAGCGTTTGCGGGAGAAGAAAGTTTTCAGTGGGGTTTCCTCCTAATCATTCAGCCCATATTTTTTACTTTTCGCTTCCACCTGTCAACCCAAAAGAATCAGAACCTTCAAGTTAGAATTAGAGTTGATGTTTTCGCTCCTGTCAGATTTTTAACGCCGCCCTCCCATCCGTTGATTTATTCATTGGATGGCCCCCCTTTTTCTTATTAGGCGTCTGCGGATCTGCGCACGTTTACCTTTATCCTGCATCTGAGGCCTCGACTTTTAAGTGCTACACATCTTTTTCCCTCTCGTGCTCATACAGTCCTTGACGCCCACCTTCGGTGGATTCCCTCGACGGCGATTCGTGAAGGCGAAATCTTCCTTTATGTCGCTCAAAGTATCACCTCTGATTCTATATGAAGCAAATTATAGGCCCAGATACCATTATCATGATGTACCAAACTTGAAGGGTGCAGTTTTATTGAGAGACAAGAAAATGTATAATACCGGCATGATTATCGAGGGAAAAGCTAATGAAAGAAAAATATGATATTGCAGTGGTAGGAGGCGGACCAGGTGGATATGTGGCTGCGCTCAGAGGAGCACAGCTAAAGAAAAACGTCGTACTGCTTGAAAGAGATAGGGTCGGCGGGACATGTATGAATTGGGGATGCATCCCGACCAAATACCTTCTCCAGCAAACAAAGATCTATAAAGATGCGATAGATAACGC
>JBATYS010000150.1:0-2950 GCA_049674205.1 Candidatus Aminicenantaceae bacterium | reverse complement strand
AATGTGAGAATATAATAGCTTTTCGTAATGTCGATCAGACTGGACTTGATTATTTAGAGGCTATAGCAGGAACTGGAGTCCGTAAATTACTTCCACAACTAAAGCAAGGCGAGGCTCTTGTTTTTGGACCAGCTATGTCTACAGATGGAGCAGTGGCGGTTAAGATTGATCATACCAGTGATATTTCTATTAAATAGCCTAATAACGCATAGAATTGATAAAAATCTTCCACAACTGCACATAAAATAGGCAATAGAGATATCCACAGCCTGTGAAATTCCGTAACTTCTTTATTATCAGCACTATATGTTTTAGCTAAAAATTGTGTCGCATAAGGTATATTATGTCAACTCGTTTTGATAAAAAATATATTACTGCTTAGATTTTAGATTTTTTATGATCTCTTCAAGAATCATAATGATGTCATCTTTGGATATATCCTGATTCTTGAATTCCAGCCTCATCCTGTACTCGGAGCCCGCAGGCTTGTAATTATAAACGAACATTCGAGGTCTTTTCGACTTTCCCATCATCCTTTTAGAAAGATCTCTTGTGTCTTCTCTTTTTAAATCTCTCTCTTGGATGATACGGATCAATTCTGTCATGTGCTCTTTATCTTTGAGCTTAGCTATCTCAAGTAATGTCGTGCGGCTTGTAATATTGTTTTCATGACATAACTTTCTTATGTCTTTGGGAATCTTGCTCAGATTTATCACTTCAGTAATGGTTGAGCGTGCTTTCCCGATCTTTTTTGAAATATCTTGATGGCTATACCCATACATCTCTGCCAGCGCGTGTAATCCATCCGCCTCTTCAAACGCATCCAGATTTTTTCTCTGTAAGTTTTCTATCAGAGCGATTTCCATTGCTTCATTATCCTCCACATGTTTTTCTATACACGGTATTTCTTTCAAACCAAGGCGCTTTGAAGCGACATATCGCCGTTCACCAGCGATGATTTCATACCTCCCATGCCTGGGACGCACAATTATGGGCTCTAATATTCCTTTTTGTTCAATCGAGGCCATAAGCTCTTTAAGATCACCCAGTTCACTTCGAGCCTGTTGGGGATTAGGATCGATCTTTTCGATTGGAACCATTCTGATTCGTGGTCCATCAACCCTGGTTGCGATCAAATCTACAAAATGGCCATCATGACGCATGTTAACAGAACCAGGTAAACCTGTTTTTTTACTTTTTTGCACGCCTTAACAACTCCTTTACAACGTTTTTGTACTGTGTCGCACCAACTGAATTTGGCGCAAATGTAAAGATCGACTCTTTATACGCAGGACTTTCCTCCAGTTTAACACTTTTAGATATGACCTCCCGGAAAACTTTGCTTCCAAACACCTTCTTTATTCGTACCAAAACATCTCTTGAAATATTGGTTCTCTTATCATGTAGAGTGACTAAAACTCCAATGATCTGCAAGTTTAGATTGGCAACCTTTTTGACCTTCTCTATAGTCTCTAAAAGATCATCCGTACCCTCAAGGCAGAGATAGGATGACTGAATCGGTATCAGAATATAATCGGATGCTACAAGGGCATTTAGAGTGATCATGCCTAGAGTAGGAGGTGTATCGATGATTATGCAGTCATATTTATTCTTTATGTGACTCAGTACATCCTTGAGCCTATAATGACTGTCAATTGCCCCTAATAATGCTGGCTCCAATTTAGCCATAGAAATTTTGGATATCGCGACATCCAAACCCGGGATTGTGGAGCTAACGATAATTTGCTCGATATTGCTGCCGCTTTCCACCATCACATCATACAGAGATTTAGCGTACTTCATTGGGTCATTCACAACAGATATTGTGCTGTTCGCCTGTGGATCAGTGTCCACTAGCAATGTACTTTTGCCCATAAAGGCAAGAGCAGCGGATATATTTATGGCGGTGGTGGTCTTCCCTACTCCGCCTTTTTGATTTGTAACAGCAATTATCAAACGAGGCCTCCAAGGTCAGCGCAAATTTGTACAATATAAGAATTCAAAAAAAATATCAAGAGGAATTTAAAAAAAGACATGTCGGCATGCCGACATTTAAAGTATCATATTGATTATAAACAAATTAGAATGATATTTCGAGAGAAAAAAGGCAATAATCAGTTGAGATAAATTTTATCCGGATCGAGATCTTCTCTTATAATTTTGAGCTCCCTTTCAGTAGGAGAGCCAGTTGTTTTGATAGAGTCGCTCACCTTAATGTCCCAGGAAAGATTCTCGCGAATTATTTCCAGTGAAATCCCCGGATGCATCTCAGTCAATATCATCTCATGTGTGTCGCTGGTAAAAGAATAGACGCCTAAATCTGTGATCGCAAGGATTGGGCCTCCGCCAGGAATTCCATGTTTTTTTCGCGGATTCTCTGAATTTATGAAACCCGGGCTAGTGATAAAGTCTATCTTCTCCATAAAAGTTTTTTTATTTTGTTTAAGAATAAGTATAATTTTCTTCGCGTGTATTGAAATTTCACAGGCACCACCACTTCCGGGTAACCTCACCTTAGGATGTTTATAGTCACCGATTACTGTTGAATTGATATTTCCGAATCTGTCCACTTGAGCTCCGCCTAGAAAACCGACATCTATCAGTCCCCCTTGAAGGTAATAATAGAACACTTCTACCATAGAGCACACGGAAATGGAATCGGTTACTAAGCAGGGATCCCCTATAGAAAGTGGCAATCTGGAAGGAATTGCACCCACTGCTCCTGATTCATAAATCAATATCAATTCAGGAGCATGAAGCCTTCTGGCTAGATTACAGGCAAGATTTGGCAAACCTATGCCCACAAAAACAACTTCTTTATCTTTTAGTTCCTTAGCTGCTCTTGTAACCATGATTTCACTGGATGAAAATTCGAGCATTATTGCCCTCCACTCAAATTACCGATAAATACTCTTAATAACCATAATTTACGGGTGTTGAAAAATAATCG
>JBATYS010000149.1:0-2106 GCA_049674205.1 Candidatus Aminicenantaceae bacterium | reverse complement strand
TTTGCAGACACCATTTTTTGCTTTGCTCTGTCTCTGATTCGAATTCCATTTTCGATTTCTTTTAATGCATCTTTTAGAAGACTTGGAGACAGACAGGTCTCCTTTCGGAATCGATCCACCTCTTTTTTTATTTCTGTTATCTGTTTTTCAACTCCGCCCTTATTTGTCGGGCTTTTTGTGTTTTTAAGCTGGGAATTCAGTGTCTCGAGATGCCGCATAAGCTGTTCCATCCCCTTCAGCCTCTCGTAGATCTCATCGATAATCCGGTCCATACGAAGAGGTCGAATGTTGAGATTTTCGATGAGTCCTCTCATCTGGATGATATGTCTACCTCTGGCAATGGAGTGTTTTTTTGATTTTGGAATGCTCATCAACTGTTCACCAATCTTGTTTATTTTATTGATCTTCGACAGAACTAACCTTTTCCTTTTTTCCAGCTCTTTTGTCCCATCCCCATCTTCATCATACTCGAACATACCCCGGATGATCTCCGGGTTCTCTTTGAGTTTTGATTCGAGCTCCGATATCTCTTTATAGATAAGCAGGTTTTTATAGAGCACATTCTGAATAGCTCTTTGGCCTCTTTCGAACTCTTTGGCGATCGCGATCTCTTCATCCTTTGTGAGAAGAAGGATATTACCCATATCCCTAAGGTAGAGTTTGACAACATCTGTAGTGGGTTCTATATCGTGTGAAAACTCCGAAACAGTCTTGTGTTCCTTCTTGTGCGCTGGATTTTGAATGTGATCAGGATCGAGATTATACTGACTTAGATTGTGAAGTTTTTTGCCCGCGTCCTCTTCTGGAAAGAAACCAGGCACGATTTTATATTCCGATTCCTTGGTAAACAGAGACTCCTGTTCCAACTCGGAAAAAAGGAGCTGAGGATAATCGTCATGTTTGTGATCATTTTCTGAGGACAATTCTTATCTCCTTTATATAAGAATATTAACATATTGTAAACTTATTTTCTCACCATTTCGTTTCAATTTTTCAAAAAAATGTTAGCCTTTCTGTTGTCATATGTGCTGACCTTGGTATAATTCAGTGGGGTTAATTCTCAGTATTCATATAATCCCTTATTCTCAGGAGAGACTTATCATGAGAACAATCACCGATAGGCCAATTGGGATTATTCGGACGCCTTTCAAGAAGCCCGAAGGAACACCTGTATATGTTACTGTTTCTTCCTTTCCGGTGCGACAGACAGGATCTTTTTTATAAGCTCTTCATCCTTAGGCAGCTGACCGACCTTAGGAAGCCTGGGTAGAAGGATCACCCAATTATAGTCCATGGCAAAAACCTTTCTGAACAAAGGAAGGCTCTTCTCTACATTGCCTGTAGCGGCAAGTGTCACTGCAGGCCAGAATATCATCTCTGCATTATCAGGATACATTTCCATGGCTTTTGTGTACGCTTGCATGGCATCCTCGACTTTATTTTCCGTTAAGTACTCATCCCCCAAGTTCATGTGATTGTAGGCTTTGTTCAACTTTAGAAGTCTCCTCATTTCTTTGACGGGAGTGGGATGGTCTTCGATGCGAAGATCGTAGAGTCTGTCTTTCCACCAGACGCCTGAGCTCTCGCCGCGGACTACAATGAGGGCCGCGGACTGCTTTCCTCTGATGTCGCCGCCCTCTGCTTCGGCAGCTTCCAATGCCGCTAAGAGCCTATCCGCCAATTCCCCCTTCGTGTTTTTATAAGCTTTGGCCATGGCATCCCAGACAGTGTTTTTGAGCATCAGATTGGCCTGACAGGTGAATGTGTCACCCAGATAATGGCCCGCTTCAGGGATACAGTTTTTTCCCGTGTGGGCAGCTACCCTTCCCTTGGCATCCACCATGGCCACCTGCCGGACATCTTCGTTCTTATCGGCTTTGATGAGGGCAGCCAGTGTTTCCTCAGCACTCTTCCCAGCCCGCATGAGTTCCAACCCCAAAGGACCATAGGACGCCTCGACGAATGATTGTGTGGCGATCGCTCCAACACCAGACTCAGCCCAAGGTACGATGGGTCCAACCGAGAACCAATGGGATTGGACTGCTACACCCAACTGTCCAGTCTCTTCATCATAGGCCACTATGGAATAGGTGTGAGTGGGGCGTA
>JBATYS010000148.1:0-3720 GCA_049674205.1 Candidatus Aminicenantaceae bacterium | reverse complement strand
GGAGAAATAAAACGAAATACTTAGGGAAGACTATTAGAATTTGATTTTAATCCTATTGATGCTCAGTCTCTGCCTTAGGTAACAGAACAGTAAAGACAGTCCCTTCTCCCAATTCGCTAGAGACCTGAATAGAACCACCGTGAGCCTCTACAATTTTTTTGGCGATGGAAAGTCCCAATCCTGAGCCTTTATCCCCCTTCCGTTTACTCCTGTCTATCTGGTAAAACTGATCAAAAATTAAAGGAAGGTGCTCAAGACCGATCCCGACTCCCGTGTCTTCAACATCCACAAGGATAGCATCTACATTTTCTTTGATGGATACTGTTACAGATCCATTGGGCTTGTTGTATTGGATCGCGTTGGTAATCAGGTTTACAAAGACCTGCTCCAGGGATTCTTGGTCGCCCAGGATCATATCCTCTCCTGAGAGTGTAGCGAGTTTCAGCGAGATATTTTTATCTTTGGCAACAGGATGTGAAAAATCTACGATTTCTGATAAGATCGCTCCCAAAGATATCGGTTTTAGTTTATCAATAAGCTGTCCACCGTCCATCCTGGCAACACTTAACCAGTCATTGATCAAGTTCAGCAAAGCCTCTGACCTCTCTCTAGCTTTAAGGATCATCTCTTTTTGCTTTTCTTCAACCTTGCCCACCATCCCGGCAAGAATAACTTCAAAGTATTGCTGGATGGCGACTAAAGGGCTCCGCAGCTGATGGGAAACCATGGTGATGAAATTTTCCTCCATCAGCTTCTTTTCTCTCCGTAGTCTCTCTGTCTCCCGGATGAGTTTCTTTCTTTCGAGCCCACGCTTCATGATGATCCTTAACTCTTCTGGAGAGAAAGGTTTTGGAAGGAAATCATAAGCACCCTTTTTCATGGCTTCAACCGCTGATTCCACAGTGGCATATCCAGTGATAACGATAGGTATAATATCTTGATCGATCACGAGCACTTTTTCCAGCACTTCTTGTCCGCTCATACGGGGCATTTTAAGGTCAATAATAACAAAATCCGGCCTGTTCGCTTCGATCTTTTCCAGCCCTATGATGCCATTTTCAGCAGAATCCGTTTCGAACCCTTCCTTCTTCAGAATCAAACAGCATGAATCTCTCATTGATTCTTCGTCATCGATCACGAGCACTTTGAATTTACTTTTATCCATTTGCTTTTCCATGACTTAACATTGCAATATCAAATTTGTACAGAATTGCTCCTCAATTTGGTTTTAACCTAAGACGCGATAAGCATCGGATCTCTTTTTTAACTAAGTAAGAATTCCTAACTATCTATGGGAGTCTCCTCTTGAATCATTTCTCCAGAAGCTTTGCTATACGAGCCAGAAGGTCGTCGGGCTTTACAGGCTTATCGATGTAGTCATTAGGCCCAACCAGCCCTTGTTCAGCACCGTCAAACTGAAATCTTGAGCCTGTCAATTCTTTGACTGCTGAAACGAAGATAATTGGGGTATCTTTGACATCCTTGAATTCCTTGGATGTTTTGATGGCATTGCAGAGTGAAAATCCATCGAAAAGACTGTCCATCATGATGTCAAGTAGAATCAGATCGGGTTTCTCCGAAAGGACCTTGTCCTTTCCTTCCTTGGGATTTGAAGCGGTTGCGACTTCATAAAGTGCCGATTTCAAAATAGTTGTCACAGCATCAATGAAGTCCTGGTCGTCGTCAATCACCATAATTTTTTTATTATCTATTTTTCCCATTTTTTTCTCCTTTATTGGTTAAAAGCGTTATTGATAGCCAATCTTAGTTCATCCTTTCCAAAAGATTTGATGAAATAATAGTAGATGTCCTGTTCCCGGACTTTTGACTCCAGTTCCATGCTGTTCTTTTTCGCAGTCATAATGACTTTGATCTTCGGATCGATGTTTCGGAATATCGAAACAGCATCAAAGCCTTTCATTTCGGGAAGATCCACGTCCATAATGAGACAGTCATAGCAACCCTCGGAGACCTTTTTGAGTGCATCCGAGAGCCCTTTTGCCGTTTCTACTGAATAATTGTGTTGCCTCAAGAACGTGGCCATGACATTCCTATCATTTTCATCTGGATCGATGATCAGAATCCTTTTTTCTGAGTCTATCATTGTATTTACTCAAAAAGTCAATTCAGATCCATCGCATCCAATAGTTCGGCAAGGACATCGTCCATAGCTTTTTTCACCGAGTCGTTGATTTCGCCGCCATTTGCGATAGACTGAGGCTGAATACCGAGCATATAGGCGTTTTTCAGCTGCTTATAGTTCATCAAGCCCGAAACAATCGGCAGGAACTTATGACTCAATGCGACATTATTCAACACATGATTCATTGCAAGGAGGGTCACTTTTCCTGTCTCTTCTTGGAAATCGACAGCATCCAGAAATATGAGAGGTCGGTCAGAATTGTCTTCCCACAAGGTTTCATCTTCTTCGATCTCAGATTCTAGAAAAACGTCATTGCCCCCTTGCTTCCTCAATTCCAGCGCGAGCTGGATGCCCACTCCATCATCCGATCGATCGGGGCTTCCGATCCCGATGAAAACGGGTGAGTTTTTTTCCATTATTTTGTTTATTTTATTCTTCCAGTCGTCTGACGGTGCTTTTTTGACCTCGGCCATGTGAGCGGAACAGCTGATACAAGGATCGAACGCCCGCACAACAAGCTCTAAGCGATCCCTGATCTGATCTTCCTTTTTCCCGCTGTCAAGGAGCTTTTGAGCGGCAATATAACAATACCGTTCAATATCTTCGGCATTTTGCGCAGTGGGAGTGACGATATCGACATGATGGACAAGACCGTCTTTTATTTCATGATGGTGGATGAGAAGTCCCCGAGGAGCCTCAACCAGTCCTGTACCAGTTCCTTCTTTTTTTGTGTAGGGAACAATGGCAGGATCTTCGGAGTATTGAACGATGTCATCGACCAATTCGGGTATCCTCTCGAAGCAATATAGAATTTCAAGGGCTTGTGCCGCATTGTGAAAAAGAGGATTTGTCTTCCAGCGTTCGTTAAAGTATTTTTTGTACATCTTGCCTGATTCATTCTTCAACCTATCGCCCATAACATTCACACGGGCAAGAGCGCCAACCGAGTATGGCTTGCCATTGAACCGGCTTCGCTTAGCATAGGAGTGAGAAACGATAAATTCGTTCGTCAATTTTTTGTAGTCATCACGAAAAATCCTCTCTCCAGTGGAAAGCAGGATCTCGTCTCCCCAAAAACCGTATGTATCATCTCCTGGATCACAACAGGCATAGACAGTGTCATCTTCGGGGCAATTCGGATAGTCAAGCTCACAGAACAGGTTCAAGGTTTTAAAGACAAAAGGCATAAACTGTATCGCCCGGCTTTTCATCCAAAACAATTCTTGCTCCGTCGGGAATTTCCCGAAACCGCCGATCACCGGATTTTCTCCATGAATATATCGTCCACCGATCACTTTCATGATATGGTTTCCGAAATGTTTCATCTCTAAAGCGATCTTTACTTCGAATTCGTACTTGGAGGCCATGGCAATAGCGTTCGGAAATCCCACATAGTCGGGCAGTGCAAGATAATACACATGGAGCGAGTGGCTCTCGATCATTTCACCCATATGCATCAATTCACGTATGAGTGCCACTTTCGCAGGAACTTCAACAGAAAGGGCGTTCTCCATGGCACGGAGAACAGCATTTTTGTGAGATATTGAACAAATGGCGCATATACGAGGCGACATGCT
>JBATYS010000147.1:0-1633 GCA_049674205.1 Candidatus Aminicenantaceae bacterium | reverse complement strand
AGGCCAGACTGAATTCATGAACCGGAGCCGTCGCAATGAATTGACCGGAGAACGCGAAGGAGAGGATTTTAACAGGAATTGGTCAGCAGAATGGCTCTCTGAGGAGCCGGGTGCCGGCCCCTATCCTTTCTCCCTCCCCGAATTACGTCACGTTGCTGATTTTCTCACAACTACGCATAAAAACTTTTTTTTTGTATATTCGATCCACTCCGGAGGCGGCCAGCATGAAGGCCGGAGCTATCTCGTGCGCCCGCTCATGGACCATCCCTACGACAAAATGCACCACGAGGACAATGACTTCTACGTGAGAGCTGGTTCTATTTGGTCTTACTTAAGCGCTGGCAATGTCATAGAGAACAACTACTACAGTTTTCTGTTCAACACGAGTGAAGAGGATGAGGAGGGAAATCAAAAGGGATACGGCCCAACCATGGCCGGTTTTATGAGCGACTATATCTACTCCCATGCAGGACTCCACTGTGTATTGCCCGAGATATCAGGGTCTGGGATCGATTATGACAAGGATGGCTATTATACAATACCCGAGCTGGAACGCTGGGCCAGAGAAGAGATGGGAAACAAAATATATTCTCCTTGGAAATCCTACGATCATCCTATTCTAGGCAAAGTTGAGATTGGAGGCTCCCGGGGAATTCCTCCGGCTGTAGGCGATCGTGCCAAATTTGACTGCGAATCCCAGTATGACTGGATCCTATATGTGACCAACCTGTCGCCGCTCCTTCGGGTCAAGAATGTTGAGGCCAAACAAACATCAGACGGAAAGATCAAAGTTGTGGCCACTGTCCGAAACGATGGTTGCCTATCGACATATGTGACGCGGAATGCAATCAAGATCCGCAGAGATTACCCAGTGCTTGCTAAAATTAATGTCTCTGGAGCAAAATTGGTTGATGGAGAAGCCGTCAAGAATATTGGCCACCTCCTCGGCAAGTGGTCCTATATCCGATATTGGATAGAGGGCCAGGATCGGTCGACCAAGACTGTGGAATGGATCCTCGAACCTACAGGATCAGGGTCTATCGAAGTGACCGTTGAGGCTGAATCACACAAAGGCGGCTACGATAAGAAAACAATCACTCTAAAAAAATAAACAGCCAGGAGCGTATTTATAGTCATGATCGTCTCCCTGCACGCCGTTTTTTTAGGTCTGGCAAGGCTCTAAAATAACACGATATTTAGAAATACTTACGTGTACGAAAGGTTTCTTGACTCGATTGTGGCTTTGTGCTAGAAAAATGAAGTTTGATTCAGGCGTCCTGAGCAATTTATTTTGCGCACAGAAATGGAAAAAGACGAGAATAAAAAACAGACTAAAGCCCCTCTCGATTCGGTATCCGTAACAGTCAGGTTTATCACTCTGATGCAACGATTTTCTGGTCAAAGAGACTTGAAGATGGATCTTCCGAGCGACCCCAGTCTGGCCATTGAAACCATCATCACCCATTTCAACATCCCCTGGAAAGATAACCTCGAAAAACGCACACGGATATTCATCAACAAACAGTTTGTAGAGTCTTACATCAAGCGCGGTGAAAAACTCAAAAAAGATGATCTTATTGCTTTCATTCCCATCAGTGGCGGAGGATGAGTTTAATCACCAAACAAGAATTAC
>JBATYS010000146.1:0-6125 GCA_049674205.1 Candidatus Aminicenantaceae bacterium | reverse complement strand
TGTGGATGTGGCTTCAGCGGAGCACCGTTTGAAAATGGTCGAGCTTGCTTTGTCCTCTTTTGACCGGTTCTTTCCATCCTCTATCGAGATCGATGCCAGAGGGACTTCTTACTCGATAGTGACCCTGAATATGATAAAGGAGATGTACCCACAGACAGAGGTCTTTTTTTTGCTGGGCATCGATGCTTTTTTGGAAATAGATACTTGGAAAGATTATGAGGATGTGTTGGAGCAGTGTTCCTTCATAGTCATGAACCGTCCCGGATTTTGCCTGGCTGATGCCAAGGAGATCCTGACTGAAAAGTACAATCAAAGGATGATCGAGGTTTCTGGACCTATTGAAAAGGAAAACGAAGAGCTTTTCTTCCACAAGATATATCTTCTTTCCATCAACACCTTGGATATTTCCTCTTCTGAGGTGAGAGAAAGGGTAGGGAAAAACCAGTCTATCGAGGGTCTTGTGCCGGAAAATGTCGAAAACTATATTAAGGAGAGATGTCTTTATTTGCGAAAAAAATGAATGCAAAAACCGAGAAGACAACCAACACGAGAAAAATTCCCAAGAGCGTGAAAATTTCCGTTGAGGCCTGCCGGAGGAAACAAGCAGAGGATATTGTGGTTCTGGATCTCACCGGGCTTACTTCCTTCACCGATTTTTTTATCATCATGCACGGCAATTCATCCAGACAGAATGTTGCCATTTATGAGGGCATAGAAGAGGAACTGAAAGATCTGTCGATCAGGCCATTGAGCGTAGAAGGCAAAGAAAATGCGGAATGGATCTTGATGGACTATGGAGAATTTATCGTACATATATTCTCTCCAAGGGCAAGGGAATACTATTCTCTTGAGAAATTGTGGGGCGACGGCATAAAACTTTCCCTTTAACATTTTTAAAAAAAATATTGACATTTTGGCGATAAGGCATTATTTTTTATGAACATTTTTTGTTTTGAAATCGACGGGCTGTGAAGGACGAGAGAGAAAGAGAGCTGTTTTTATGAGATTAAAGGTTTTGTGGCCGGGAAAAACCCGAAATGTGGACATCAAAAATCTGCAGGATTATTACTTGCGGAGAATCAATCAGATCGAGAGCTGTGTACTTATTGAAACCAAAGATGTCAAGGGCCTTTCTGAGAAAGATGGAGAGCGAATAAAAGAAATTGAAGCTAAGGGGCTTGAAAAACATTTTAAGGATGATTATATTATCTGTCTTTTTCACAGAGGAAAAGAGATGAACTCTGAAGAATTTGCGAGTTTTTTAAACAGGACCTCCGTAAGTTCCGCTCGCGCTGTCACGTTCGTCGTGGGTGGATTCTTGGGATTGGCGGAAAGAGTGTTGGACCGAGCGGATACACTTCTTTCCCTTTCAAAGATGACTTTTTCTCATGAGTTGAGCCGGATTATGGTCTTGGAGCAGATCTATCGCTCCTTAACAATCGCTCGTGGAAAACAGTACGCGAAGTAGGGGGACAGATTGAACAAACAAGAGAGAGAACGTTATAAGAAAATACTTTTGGAAAGAAAGCAGGAGCTTAAGCATCAATTGAGTGAATTTTACTCCGAAAGTAAAGAAGTGGAAACAGGAATTGTACAGGATTTTGGGGACGAAGCAGAAAGTTCTTACACCAAGGAATTTCTCCTCAGCCTCTCCGATACGGAGCGCAAGAAGCTAGCCCTGATCGATCAAGCGCTGAAAAGGGTCGAAACTGCCGAATTTAGCATTTGCCAGAGCTGTGGAGTGAAGATCAGTAAAAAACGACTGAATGTCGTTCCATGGGCCGCTCTTTGTATTGTATGCCAGCAAAAAGAAGAGGAAGAGGCTTCTTGAAGTTTTCTTTTTTAAATGACACGTTATCTAGAGTAAGGTCTTTCGAGATCATTTTTTTCCCTTCCTTCTGCCGACTGTGTTCGGTTTTGTTAGAATCCCCAAACGAAAGGCAAGTCTGCAACTCGTGTTGGAAAAGCGTTAAGCCGACACGGACGTCTTTTTGTATAAGCTGTGGGCGTTTTTTTGAGGGAAATCTCGATCCTCATTTCTGTGAGTCTTGCCTCCATGAAAAACCTTCCTATTCCCGCCACAGGTCCTGTGGACAATACATGGGAAAACTGAAGGAGATCATCCTGCTCTGCAAGTTCCACAATTTGCCCGTTCTTGCTGAAGGTCTTGCCAAGTTTGCCCTCAATGCTCTCGCACAGGAGGATGCTTTGTGGTGGGAGCTAGAGTCCATAGTCCCTGTGCCGCTCCATCCCAAAAGGGAGCGGGAACGAGGGTATAACCATGCTCAGATCATCGCTAAATACTTGGCTGGCTTCAAAGATGTGCAACTCCTTGATAAACATTTGGTGAAAGTGAAAAATGTGCCGCCTCAGATGTCTCTGGCTCTGGAAGATCGCCAGAGAAGCGTGAAGGGAGCCTTTGCCGTCAACAGGCAGGAGGGGGTAAGGGACAAGGTCGTCCTTCTCGTTGATGATGTCTTCACTACGGGTTCAACAATAGGAGAATGCAGCAGATTGTTACTCGAGGCAGGCGCTAAAGAGGTACGTGGCCTCACAATAGCGCAGGCCTGATGTATTTATAAATCCTGATATATCCACAACGAAAAAAAACGCCCAGGCAGTATAGCCTGGGCGCTCCATTTTGTCTGAGTGTTTACTTTATTTTTTCGTTTTCTTTTCGGGCGTAGTTTTTGTCTTAGATTTGAGAACTTTGATCGTGCGGGGTTTAGATTCGTGTTTTTTGGGCATGGTGATCTTCAGCACTCCATGTTCATGTTCTGCTTCGATCTTATCCTGGTTGATATGGGGAGGCAGGGAGAAAGACCTGTAGAAAGAACCGTAGGCTCTTTCTATACGATGGTAATTTTCTTCTTCTGTCTCTTTTTCGAACTTGCGCTCTCCCTTAAGAGTGAGAGTGTTGTCCTCGATCTTGATCTCGATGTTCTTGTCTTCGATCCCTGGAACTTCTACTGTCAATACGAGCTGCTGCTCGGTTTCGTAGATGTCAACCGAGGGCGTCCATGAACTGGAAACCAAATTTCGTTCTTCTCCTCGAGTAGAGTATGCCTCTTCGAACAAACGATTCATTTTTTCTCTAAGAGTGACCAGTTCCCGAAAAGGATCCCAACGGATAATCGCCATTTTTTCCTCCTATAAATATGAGTCAATACATAATATAATATATGAGTGTATATTTGTCAAGTTTATTTCAAAGGTATTTTAAAATATTTTTTCCCGAGAAAAACTCCTTATTTCCCCTAGAGTTGGATTTGCCCCTGTCCCATTCGCCTGATGTTTTACGGCGTTTTTTTAGGTTTTTTGGGAGGGGAGATGAGGACTGTCGCTTCTCCCTTGTGAGATGTTTTTTCCGTGGAAAGGATTAATTCTTTGGGTGTGCCTCTAGTGAATTCCTCGTATATCTTCGTCATCTCCCTGGCAAACACGATATGTCTTTCTCCTAAGGTTTCCTGAATGAGGATGAGAAAAGCGGTAAGTTTTCTCGGGGGGAGATAAAAGACCAGAGTCCCAGTTTCGTCCCTGAGCGATTGCAACAACTTTTTTATCGCTTCTCTTTTAGGAGGAGGAAAACCCAGAAAAAGGAATCTGTGTGTCGGCAGGCCCGCCGCAGACAGGGCCGCAGTTACGGCCGAAGCCCCAGGGATAGGAACCACTCTGATCCCCTGATTTATGGCCTCTCGGATGAGAGGGAAGCCGGGGTCGGAAATGCCAGGTGTCCCTGCATCCGAAACCAATGCCACATCCTCACCCCTTTTGAGCCGGTTGATGATTTGAGGGATCTTTTGTTTCTCTTTGGGCTGGTAATAACTGAAAAGCTCTTTTTTGAGGTTGTAGGCGGTTAAGATTTTTTTGGTCTGACGGGTGTCTTCGCAAGCGATAAATTGCACCCTCTCGAGAGTTTTGAGTGCACGGAAGGTCAGATCTTCCAGATTCCCTATTGGAGTGGCAACCACGTAGAGTGTGCCGGATCGTTCTCCCTCATTGATACCGCTTATCATGGTGTTTCTCTTGGAGACCTGGCTATCGTTCTCTGTCGTATGGGAATAGAAAATCGTGCCCTATCGTGCGATCTGAGAGCTTGGTGATAAGGGGAAGCTTTCGCTTGAATTCGGAGTTTTTCACAAGAGAGATCACACGCTCGACCATCTCTTTGTCGAATCCCAAAGCGATGACTTCGTCTGCAGTTTGTCTTTTATCAACCATATGATAGAGCAATCTGTCGACATTTTCGTAAGTCAGTCCAAGCTCTTCTTCGTCTGTTTGTCCCTCCCAGAGACCGGCGGTGGGTGTTTTTTTCTGTATCCTTTCCGGGACTCCCAAATACTGTGCTAGCTCACGGATCTGTGTTTTGTATAGATCGCCCAGCGGATTGATCGCACATGCCATATCTCCGTGGATCGTTCCATAGCCGAGAAGCAACTCAGTCTTATTGCTGGTTCCCAGAATGAGCGCGCCTTCCCTTACGGAGTAGTCATACAAGATAGACATCCGTTCCCGCGCCATTTTATTCCCGATCAAGATTTTGTTATCTGTAGGGTGATCTTTGAAGTAAATGTCCACCATGGGAGAGATGTTTATGACGTTGGATCTTATCCCGAGAAAATGAACAACCTCCTGTGCGTCATCGATATCCCTTCCGAATGTGTCTCCGTAGGGCATTATGAGACAAATGACGTTGTCCGGATTGAGCGCCTTTGAAGCAAGGAACGCACAAACAGTCGAATCCAGTCCGCCTGATAGGCCCAATATTCCTCTAGAAAAATCAAACTTTGACAGTTCCTCTTTGATGAACTTGGTGAGGATCTTTTCGACGAAGGGAGCGTTAATCTTCATATGCTTTGACGATTCTTTTGAGAGCCTCCAGGACTATCTCTGGTTTCTCATCCCTTTTATAAGGCCATTTTTTTCGAAAGGTACGGATCTCATCAAGGTCGATGTCCGTCACCATAAATTCCTCATCTCCGTACGACGCTTTGGCCAAAAGCCTGCCGCCGGGATTGTATATAAAGGACCCTCCTGCGAATGATTTCCCATCCTCAAAACCAACTCTGTTTGCATAAATGACAAAGGAGGTGGAAAATCGGGATAGAGATTCTCCCATGAGTTCCCACATGTGGTTGGTTTCCCATCCTTCCTTGCCAGAGATCCCCCGTCCGGGAGCTGCGCTGATGACTATGACTATTTCTGACCCTCCTGCAAAAAGAAGATAACCCGCGCCGTAGTGGAGGAAATCGTAGCAGATCATTAGCCCTGTTTTTCCGAAGGGTGATTCAAAGGTCAAAAAGTTTTTTCCTTGGCCAAAAAACTTCAATTCTTCGAACATCCCATAGGTGGGTAAAAAAACCTTGCGGTGGATGTGGAGTATTTTTCCATCCGAGAGATATGCCGCTGAGTTGAAAAAAAGCCCCTGTTCTCTCTCCTCTACAAACCCGACAACAAGAGATATGTCTTCACTCAATTGCTTCAATCGTTGGAAGATGGGAGACTCATCAGGCTTTAATGCCAGGTCGGGAACAAGATCTTGAAGGGTGTATCCGGTGAGGCTCAATTCTGGAAAAACGATCAGGTCTGCCTTATTTTTTTGTGCTCTTTCGACTAAATTCAAATGGACGTCGAAATTTTTTTCCACATCTCCCAAGTGAGGTGCAATCTGCGCTATGGCGACTTTCATGATTGAAAAATTAGCATAATTCGATGACCATTGCAATCAAAGAGCTTGGAGATACTATTTAAAAAATTTTTTAATTTTGATATAACTATAGACAAAACCTTTGGTATGCAAAGTGACAAGAATAAACCGATAAGGAAATAAGGTAGTAATATGGAGCACATAGGCCGCTATCTGCGCGATATTTACTTTGGTAAAAAAAGAGGGCAGCTCACTTTCCGGTACCAGAATATCCAGAAATACCTCTATTTTCAGGATGGCAATCTCGTCTATACCAAAACGAACCAACAGGCCGAACTGTTGGGAGAGGTCTTATTCAGGTTGGGGAAACTCTCTCAGGAATCCTATCAGAAGATCGAAGAGTATATTGAGCCCATGGAGATCATCGGTCAAGTCTTGGTCAAGCGCGGGCTCCTCACGCAGGAGGAACTGCTGGATG
>JBATYS010000145.1:0-2621 GCA_049674205.1 Candidatus Aminicenantaceae bacterium | reverse complement strand
ACAAAGGAGAAAGGCGTGCTCATGAGCAGCGTCCCCTATTCCAAGGAGTGGATGTTCTTGAAATTGTGAATAATTCAGCTTTAAAGAAAGGAGTCGTTTGATGGCAGGTTTTGAAGGCGTAAAATGGGCAACCAAGCAGATGCAGTACGTGCTCGATGGAAAAAACTTCGGTCTTTTTAATGCCGACGATAAGGTCTATGCTGTTTCGAGGTCAATCCATTACGCCCAGTTTCTCTGTTTTGAGGGCATCCGTTTTTTTTGTAAAAAAAATAAACGGGGCAACTTAGAAGTTATTTTCCTGAACTGGAATCTGAATCTGGAGCGCTTTCAGCGGGGCATTTCATTCTGTCTGGCTGCACTGCAGCAAAATTTAGTGCCTTCTCCAGAAGAACTGGAAAATATATTTATTCATCAGTACTTCAGAGATCCCTCCATGCGTGACTTTTTAGAGGAGATGGCCGATTTGGGTGCCCAAGGCTACCTCCGGCCTTTTACGGTGGACGAAGAACAGTCTATCGGTGTGACTTTCGCAACCAAACCTTCTATCCGGGCGGTTGCCTGCCGTTACGACCGGTATCTGGGGGAGCCCTTTAGCGGTGTTGTTGTTCCAAACCTCATCCGAGCTGTCGCTGCCAACAACACAGGATGTCTAAAATTGGGCGTAAATTACCTGATGAGCGTTAAGGCGATCGATGAAGCCAGGAAGATCCTTCCCGATGCTGCAGCGGCTCTTTTCCTGGATGACAGGATGGATAAAAGTTTAAGGGACAGAGTCATCACCGAGTGGGATTCCTCGTGCTGTCTTTTTGCCTTTCGTGATGGTACGGTGGTCAAGATTCCGGAAAGCCCGTTGATTCTTCCATCGGTCACCATTCAAGGGCTCGTTGCCATTTTGAAAGAAATGGGGACACCTGTCCAAGAAAGAGACATCTCCTATGGAGAATTGATACAGAAGGTCGAATCCGAAGAGTTGGTGTGTGTGTCGAGCGTAGGAACGGCGGGAATAATGAACCGGTGTGACCAATTGCTGCTCGTGGATGAGAAGGGAGATGTCCTTCAAACCCACCGCCCGGACAAAGGTCATGACCTTTATTTGAGGTTGGACGAAGCCAAAACGCATTTCTGGAACATTTACCAGGAGAAGGCAAAACTCCCGAACGGCCTGACGCTGAACAAGTATACTCTTTGATCGGGTTGCTTTTGGCGGGGGCATCACCGCGCTTACAATCTATCTTTCTAACGAAGTCATTTCCTAGAAGCATGTATTTAGACTCCCCATTTCAAAACCAAAAATCGGACTTTTCGCATCAATATTTGGCATGTTTCTTGCTGATTATTCATGCGGAGCAAGGAAAAATGATATCACCCCAGAACATCGATTACCGGATGCAGATTGAAGAGGCTTCAAAGAGGGCAAAGTGTAAAAAAGTTTTATACCTGTATGATGAGTACGGTAACCGACATCAGCTCGGAGTTTTCTGCAAGAAGAAGGCTGAAGAGATCAAAAAACAACTTGACGAAAAAAAACTGATCGATCGTCTCTCCGAGTTTGAAATCAGGACAACCCAGCCCGATAGTAATTTTAAATTCTGATCTTTCCCCTTATCACCGAGCAGGGGTCAGGATTCTTTTTTAATATAAAAGAACTTGGCCCCTTTTTTTTGGCTTCGCCAAAGAGAATTTTCTCTTTACTTCTTGGCTTGAAAAGGGATATATCGAAAGAGTTAGGATCGTATCTATGAAACAGACCAAGCTTCAATGGGTCGAGATCGACCGTGCGGCTCTCAAACACAACATCCAACAGTTTCGCCATCTTATCGGGGAAACGCGGAAAATGACGGTTGTGGTGAAGTCAAACGCTTACGGCCACGGTCTTGTGGAGGTTTCGCGTCTAGCTATCGAATTCGGCGCCGATTGGTTGGGTGTGAATTCATTAGAGGAAGCGAATGTGATCAGAAAGAGTGGGATCGACCTGCCCATCATCCTCCTCGGTTATGTTCCCCTTGTCGAACTTGAGGAAGCGGTAAAGAAGAATCTGCACATGACGGTGTATAATACAGAGACCATAGAGGAGTTGGGAAAGGTCACTTCCGCTCTTAAAAAAGACGCATTCTTACATATCAAAACGGAAACAGGAGTTCATCGTCAGGGGATCGAGGGGGAAGACCTGCTGCCTTTTGTCGAAAGAATCCGGAAATATCCCTACCTTAGGATCGAGGGGCTCTCGATGCATTTTGCCAACATCGAAGACACGACAGACCATAGCTACGCGCAGCATCAGCTGGAAAAGTTCATTGAGTATGTGGATCTTTTGGGACAAAAGGGCATAAATATCCCTGTCAAACATGTGGCCTGTTCTGCAGCAACCATTCTTTTTCCCGAGACTTATTTCGAAATGGTGAGGGTGGGCATCGGAGTCTTTGGTCTATGGCCATCTAAGGAAACCTATCTTTCCTGCATCAAGGAACAGAGAGAGCCGGTGAACATCAAACCTGTGCTCACCTGGAAGACAAGAGTTGTTCAAATAAAAGACGTCCAGGATGGTGTGTTTATCGGATATGGGTGCACGTACAAAACCACGCGACCGACAAAGCTGGCTGTTTTACCAGTGGGGTATTATG
>JBATYS010000144.1:0-1817 GCA_049674205.1 Candidatus Aminicenantaceae bacterium | reverse complement strand
GATTTTATAACCCTGTAGCGGATCTGTGGCCAGAATTTGAGGATAATTTCCTCGATGTCGTGGGGAGGAGAGTTGTTTTCGGTTTTTTGTGTGGTCTCTTGCATTGCAGTAGCTGGTTTTTTAGTGGTTTTCGATTCTCCTGGATTTGATTGTTTTGTAGACATTTACATATAATTTAGTCGGGTGACCAGGCGAGAGTGTGGAGGGACTGTTCCTTGAATGGACCGATATACAATGTAGGGTCCGCTCCCCGAGCGGTTCGCGCCTTATATTGTAGGGTCCGTTCCCCGAACGGACCGTTTGGGAAACGGTCCCTACATTTAAATAGGGACAGGCACCTTTTTCCTGGCGGAAAAACGAGCCAGTCCCTTTCCAAAAACGAGCCAGTCCCCATTTTAAGTTGAATTCTAGGGGAAATTGCACTAAAATGGACACTTCATATCGGGAACGTTCAAGATGAAAAAGAAGCCTGTTCAATCTAGAGAAGGAATGCTAGGCGATTCTTCTGTCCTCATGGAAGAGGAGGACATCTTTGCGGACCTTGTCGAGAAAAGGGGAACGGAACTTTTTCTCGGGAAATACACAATGGCTGCCATACAGGCTGTGCTCGAAAAGAAAAGCTTCATCAAAGATGCGAAAAAGAAGGATCTGTGGCCCATAGTGTTTGCCCTGGATTCCTCTGAGTTTCCCCCTCTCCAGAGGTTTCAGATATTCTATAAAGAGAAAAAACAGGAAAATGTGGTCGTTGACCTTAAGATCAGGGAGACGATCTTCCGCCCCAAGAATGAGCTGGCTGAGGCAACATCCCATTCAGCTTTTGAGATGCTGTTTTTGGAGTGGCTGACTCTCCAGAACCCTCTCCTTGAGTTTTCGCCGGATAGGCCAGCACTCCCAGGGCAGAAATACCCCGGATTGAAGCTTGGAAAGAAGATCCTGGATATCTTTGCCTATCTGGCCTGGATCAGTAACAGCGATGGAATTATGGCGTTTCCCTGTTATTTTCACAATGCGCTTCTTTTTATGAGAGTGTTTCGGTTTCTGAGACCGGAAAAAAGGGGAGAGGTCTTGGCCATTCGGAAGGCGTTTAGTAGGGATATCCCTTTCCACAGATTGGCGTGGGTCGTACATCTCAATTGTTTAAGGGATGGGGAGGGCCGCGTTTATGAATGGAAGGCGGAGGAACAGATCTACCCGTTGAATAAGAGCCTGAAACATTACTTCTTTTCCAGGGAATATAGAGAGAAGGTCAGGGAGGTAGGGCAGAGCCTGAGGTTTACGGTAGATTGGGAGCTTTTTGAGAAAAAGATGGCCGAAGGGTCCGCAGAGGAAGATAAGTCCTCTGAGGAATGAGAAATTAGTGAGGATTTGAGCGTTTTATAAATTTAGCGAGACGTGAGACGTAGGGTGTAGGGCCTAGGGCAAAAAGCTAAAGTGTGAAGCTTGAGGCTTAAAGCATAAGGCACGAAACGTAAGGCTTAAGTCGCGAGGCGCCAAGTAAGAAAGTTGAGGTTGGGGCATTGCCGAAAAGTATAGCTAAAAATCCGTTTTTTCTTGTGTATGTTTTTGCCGTTTTGTTGTTGGTGGGGGCAATGGTCCCGGGGAATGGTTTTTTTAGGTTCCAGAAGGCCAACAAGATCTTTTCGGTATTGTTGTCTGATAAGTCCTTCCATTTTTTTGGCTTTGGGATTTTGGCCTGGCTTTTGTGTTATGGATATCACAGAGCGAAATTGAGCCGGATGCCTTACTTGAGGGCAGGTATTTTCTCGCTGGCGTATGGACTTTTTATCGAGTTTGTTCAGATATTTTTGCCTTATCGC
>JBATYS010000143.1:0-1964 GCA_049674205.1 Candidatus Aminicenantaceae bacterium | reverse complement strand
CCACGCTTTGTCATGCCCCATACAACACGGTTGAAACCAATATTTCCCGGACCCTGAAGCTCGTTGATGAGGGCTGAGCCATCGTAAACTTGGAAAGTCACTCCGTCTGGAAGCGCGTCTTTCAAGAAATAATTGAATACAACTCCATACGGCTCGTTCTCTCCCGAAAAATTCTGTGCGGATACCGCTTTTTGGCTAGGCATCACCCACTGGACTTTCGGTTCGATATCAAAAAGAAACACATCCTCAGTGAGAACTTCTGGAGCCAATTCCTGCAGAGGAGAGATATCGGTAATAAAAAATCCTCTCCCATGGGTTCCCACAACAAGGTCATTCTCCCTGGGGTGGATGGCAACGTCCTTCACTCCAACGGTCGGCATGTTATTCTTCATCCGTGTCCAATGTTCCCCGCTGTCGATGGACACAAAGACCGCTTTTTCAGTCCCGGCGAAGAGAAGATCTGGATTTTTGTGGTCTTCCCTGATCACATTGACAGGTTCATCTTTGGGCAGGTCAGTGGCTATAGAGCTCCAGCTCTGGCCAAAATCTGTGGTTTTGTAGGCGTAGGGAAAAAAATCATCCCTGCGCCGTCCTGTGAATGTGACATATGCAGTCTTCGCATCATGAAAAGAGGCAACAACACGGCTCACCCAGCACGCCGGATAATCAGGAATGTGGTCATTTTTTTTTATCCAAGTTTTTCCTCCATCCTGTGTAAGCTGGATGTTCCCGTCGTCAGTCCCCACCCAAAGGACTCCTTGCTGGACCGGAGATTCCGCAAGCGTTGTGATCGTGCAGTAAGCAAGAGGCCCAACATCACGCCGTTCGGGATTATTCGTCGTAAGATCGGGACTGATCTTTTCCCAGCTTTCCCCGCGATTCGATGACCGAAGCACCACATTCGCTCCGTGATAGATCACATTGCTGTTGTGTGGAGATATCAGAATAGGCGCACTAAAGTTAAACCTGATATTCCTATCTCCTCTATATTGAATATTTTTTCTCTGGCCGGTCTTCATATCGATAACAGAGAGACTGCCGTTTTGCGACTCGGCATACAACCAGCGGTTGGAGGCCGGATCCACCTTGCAATAATATCCATCCCCTCCCAGCATGTGTTCCCAATCCTCGAATCTTATAGGGAATCGCCCCTTTTTTGTACTCGGCCCTTTCCAGGTGCCAAAATCCTGCATCCCGCCATAAACGTTGTATGGATAAGCCATGTCGATCCCGATCTCATAGAGCTGTGCGAGCGGAAGCTCGTCGGGATGATACCAGTTCTTACCGCCATCATATGTTATGGCCATACCATAATCATAACCCAGAATCATATGATCGCTGTTTGAGGGATTTATCCATAGGGCATGGTTATCACCTCCGTACTCGAATGCACGGCTCCAAGTCCGTCCCCCATTGAATGAATGGATGACGCCAAAACTCAGGACAAACACGTGGTTCTTTTCATTTGGGTCAACTCTGATCTGGCCAAAGTATGAACCGCCGGTCACAGGGCCGGGGCTTACCTGTTCCCATGAAGAGCCGGCATTATTTGTGCGGTAAACAAAGTTTTCGTATCTTCCATCAGAATTTCTGTCTTCAAGGATACAGGCATAGAGAACTTGTGGATTCTGGGGAGATATGGCTAGACCGATCCTTCCGACAGCACCACCCGGCAACCCATCTTGGAGTTTTTCCCACGATTGTCCACCATCAGATGTTTTATATATACCGCTCCCCGGACCGCCCTCAAAAAACATCCATGGCTTTGCCGACCTGTCATAACTGGCAGCGTAAAGTGTATCCGGGTCCTTGGCATCCATGACGATGTCCACACCGCTGACGTGCTTGCCCTGATGACCGACATCAAGGGATTTATCCCAAGTTTTGCCGCCATAGGTTGTCTTATACACACCACGCTCTTCATTGTCGGAGTAAAGGTGACCGAGTGCCGCGACGTAAACAAC
>JBATYS010000142.1:0-2409 GCA_049674205.1 Candidatus Aminicenantaceae bacterium | reverse complement strand
CCCGGCAGCGGTAAACGATAAAATTCCTCCAGCCGTGGGCATGGGCTTCGGCGATCACTCTGGATGTGGCCTCAGGACCGTCGTTGGGAAACTTTTCCGCGTCGATCACGATCGTGTCAGAAGAATTCTTGGGTGAGAGAATCGATTTCTCCCAGGGGATACTTGCGTCCAATCTGATCATTCGATTTTCGTCCGTTTTCCCGGGTGAAGGAACAGAGTCCAAGATCGCGTGAATCGAGTTCTCTATGGCTGCCAGCTGGAAAGCCCGCTGCCCCTCTCCAGGATCCCACCGCCTATCACGGAGCAATGTGAGTTTACGGAGTGCCTCTATCTTGCCCTCATCTTTCACCAGCTTTATTGCTCCGTTCTTGAACTCCTCATACCGATTATCTTGAAGGGCCTTTATCAGTTCCGATAAAAGTCCCTGAAACGGATCCTGAGGAGTCGCCATCGATTCATCTCGAATCTCATTTTCCAGATCCTCCGGGTCCTGCTTTGCAGCGGGTGAAGAGAGTATGGACTGCTTCTTGCCTTTATTTTCCATCCGACAGTTGATGTCGATGGCCGGAGTGCGAATCTCCTTACGGCCTCGCGGATGGCTGTTCCCACTGATGCGATTGCCGAATTTATCACGGACATCAAGGAATGTTTTGCCGTTATCGTTTTTCAGCGTGTAGATAAAGGCGCCTCCGTCCGTGCAACTCCCTCCGCGGGCCGTCCAGTATTTATCTGCCATCGGAGGCACGGAGGGATCTTTGGAGGCGATCTCCTCAAAAAAAGCGTCAAGAGCCTGCTTTTCACTGGCGATAGCTCCGTAGCTTTTGTCGCCCTCGCGCAGACTAAAGACTTGCGGCCTGAGCATGGACACATCTGTGATCCCGATCAGCTGAGGAGCACCCGTTCCGGGCTCAGCCCGGGCCACGATGAAAAACCAGGGACCGTCGGGCGAGCCGTGCAGATGGGCAGACTGGATGGCCCGGAATATTCGCTGCCGTTGCTTTGTGAGGCGTTCAAAGTCACCCTCCGGCGTAGGAGCCAAGGCTTCGATCACAAATTCGAGAGGATACCCCAACACTCTTGAATACAGGTCAAACAAAAGGACAGAAACCTCTGTGTCTGTGATGAACTGCGGCACAATCCCCCATTGACGCAGATACTCACACACAGAATGGTAATTGGCGAAATCCCCATTGTGGACAAGCGCTTCATTCAAGCCTACAAAAGGATGCGCCCCCCCTGGATGCCAGACACGTCCCCTGGTCGGATACCGCTGATGCCCGATCCAGAGATGTGCTCTCGTTTCTTCCAAGCGGTAAAACCGGGCGATCTCCTCAGCGTATCCGACCCCCTTCAGGATCAAAAGATCCCGGCCATGGGAAAGGACAAAAGCGCGGGGGTCTTTGCGGTTCTCATAATATTTGGCATTTAGGCGAAAACTGTTCTGAAAAACAAATTCGTCCTCTGCGGCAAATTTCTCCGTATCCTGTCCCTCTGCGATCTTGTTTTCCACGGCGAAAGATTCCAGCCTCTCAGATTTGACACGCACAAAATAGCGCCAGACAAGAGGTGGCTTGACCTTCAGTCCGGTTTCGCGATAGTCATCCAAGCTCGCCTGTATTTCGGCATGAGCAACATCAAAAACAGATTCTACGAATTCTTTTTCGACAGGCCCCCTTGCGTCTTCATCAAGGTAGGAAATGTGCAAGGCATAAAACTCTTTATACTCATCGAATAATCCGGCGGCCGCCACCCCGCCACCCTTGCCGTTTCCCCGGTTCCGCATCTGTTCACAGGGGCGGATGATGCAATTGCCTTCCAGTTTTTCACTTCCGATGATGCCGATGACGCCGCATCCTCCCTCTAGAGAGCGCTTTTTCTCAAGGGCTCTTCCCCTGACCATGTTCTGGCGGGATCGGATGATCGCCTCCGCGATCTTTTCAGTGTTGTCTTTAATGGCCATGTCTATTTCAATCTTTATGCTGTGTTCTTATCCATTTCTCAGTCACGTCTTATGACAATTTTCCGAGGTTTTTCGTCCAAATGTCCTGGAATCCGGCAGAAAACTCAAGAGATCCCAGCGCCCCCGCAGCTGACGGATATTATTCATCCCGAGATTGCGCAACCGCTTTTCAATAGTGATAGCCAGGCTCTTATACAGGTTGCAGATCCTGTCTTTGACCCAATCCGGGGTCATTTGCGGCGCCAAATCCGGATCTGTGGTGGCAATACCGATAGGGCAGCCTCTGTCCCGCTCACAGTTTCCACACCTCACGCAGTCTATCGCCACCAATTCCGCCGTGCCGATGACTACCCCATCCGCACCCAAAGCGATCGCCTTGAGCACGTCTTCTGCGGTGCGGATGCCACCGCTCGCGATCAGCACAACCTCGTCCCGGATACCCTCATTGA
>JBATYS010000141.1:0-1503 GCA_049674205.1 Candidatus Aminicenantaceae bacterium | reverse complement strand
ATTTTATCTTGACAAACCTTGGGATTCTACTACAATAGGTATGGCTCTTTCGCGCCGGCTGGAGAGAGCTCCCACATAATGGTTCCCACCATTAACCCCCCTTTTGCTGACAACAGCCGGCAATACCCCAATACCCAACACCTCAAATTCTTTTATCCCTGCATTAAATAAGGTAATATCTATGCACAAATTTAACAATGGGTTATTAATGGGTGCATAACAGGTGTTGTAAATACCCACTAAATGATTATAGAAATTACTACCTAAAGTTCGCGGAGGTAGATCGTCAAATTGATGTTTTTGTTTGATATTCCCAGCTTATGCCTTATTTTTTTTCTATGGCCCTCCACTGTTTGGCAGGAAATATTTAGGAAACGAGAAATATCTTTGTTTGCAAATCCCGCTTTAACAAGATTGCAGACTTCGATCTCTTTGGGCGTCAAAAATAAATTTTTATCCGTGATTCGAGTGCCGTATGAGGAAGTGAGCCCTTTGATATGATGCTGGAAAAGGCTCAGATCTTTCCGTGTCGATTCCCCTGCTTTTAGCTTCTCCAAAATCGGGGACAATACGATATTTACATTCGCCAGAATATCCTCTTTGATCTTTCTCTTCTCTATTTCGATCTGGGCAATGATCTCACCGAGAGCGATATTTTTTTGCTCTAAAGCTAATTTCTGATTCCTCAACTTAGACTCAGACTCTGCCAGCTCCATCTCCGCCTTCTTACGCTCGGTGACTTCCTGCCGAAGTTTTTCAGTGGCTGCTTTTAATCTGGATGTGCGCTCTTCAACCAGTTCCTCGAGGTGTCCCCGGTATTTTGTCAATTCTTCTTGCGTGCTTTTTCGTTCAGTAATGTCCCGTATCACAGCCAAAGTACCTTCAAATTTCCCATCAAAGAATAAAGGAGAAAGCTTGGCGAAGAACCATTTTTTTATGCCCTTCATCTCAAGCCAGTATTCATATTCGACTATTTCTCCGACTTTGTTCTTTTTGAAGGCATCTGCAAAAGGTGCAACCATATGGGGGGGCAAAACCTCTGAATGTTTCCTTCCTATAAACTGTTCTGGAGACAAATATAGATCCTCCACATTGGGAGCACGATAAAATATAAACCGTCCCTCTTTATCAAGTGCGAGCACGAGATCGACCATGGACGAGAGGATACCCTCAAGCCTGATCTGCGTTTCTTTTAAACTTTTTTGGACTCTCTTATTTTCCAACTTCTCTAAGTCTGCAATCCTTTGACGCACGACGTTCAATTCTTCAACGAGTTGTTTTTTTGATTTGTCTGTATCACTCATTGAATCCTCTATATATGCAGGATCATTCGAGGAGGCGCAGAGGGCGAGATACCGACATCATTTTCCTCACTCTGTTGAGAATAGAATAATGATTTTCCCAAATAGAGTCAAACCTTCAGGGAAAGTTTGACTCTTCCCTATTTCCTTGATATATTTTCTCCAGTCAAATTAAAGGGAAGGCAATGGCAAACACATGCCC
>JBATYS010000140.1:0-5667 GCA_049674205.1 Candidatus Aminicenantaceae bacterium | reverse complement strand
GAGATGCGAGGGATGAACTGGGTTCGTTAAACCCGATATGGCTGTTCTTGCCGATCCCGAGAATCTGAATGTCGATCCCTCCAACGCCTTTGATCCGATCCTCGTACTTTTGGCAGTGATTTTCGATGTTCTCCGGAAATCCGTCCAGCCCAAGTATGTTTTCCTTCTTGATGTTTACATGCTGATACAAGTTTTTTTTCAAGTAGAACATAAAACTTTCTGGATGATCCTCCCCAAGCCCCAGATATTCATCAAGTCCGAAGGTGATCACCTCTGAAAAATCCATTCTCCCCTCGCCATACAATCGGATGAGCCCCTCATAAACACCCAATGGTGTTTTCCCCGTGGCAAGTCCTATAACAAGGTTCTTCTTCTTTTGCCACGCTTTGTGGATAAGCCCTACAGTTTCGTCACATATTTGATCGTAGTTTGTCTTTACAATGACTTCCATTTTTATCCCACAATTTCTTTTTTTAAACGATTCACAGCCCTCTTGGCTTGCTTTTGACTCTTGGCTTCAGCCAAGATCCTGATTATGGGTTCAGTGTTCGATGGCCGGATATGCACCCAAAAGTCGCTAAAATTGATCTTGAGTCCATCCAGAGTCGTGATGTCCTCGATTTTTGCATATTTTTTTCTCAGTTTTCTTATAATCTTATAAGCTTCCTCTGGAGAGCCAGGGATCTGGTCCTTAACCATACAGTAGTAGGGGATTTCCTTCCTGAGCTGTGATATGGTTTTTCCTGTCCGGGCCATGGATTCGAGCGTCAAACCCATCGCCGTAAAGCTGTCTCTGCAGGGATGGACCGTAGGCAGGATGACGCCTCCGTTCCCTTCGCCGCCGATCGAAGCCTTTTGATGAATGACTTCTTCAACGACGTTGATCTCGCCGATCTTTGTCCGGATCAGAGGCACATTGTAAACACGTGCGATATCCTCAATAGCTTGCGAGGTGGACAGATTTATGACAACCGGGCCAGGGTTTCTGCTCAGCACATACTGGACAGCCAAAGCTAGAGTCAATTCCTCGCCTATGGGTTTGCCACTCTCATCGACAATAGCCAATCTGTCGGCATCCGCATCCTGAACAAATCCCACATCGGCTTGGCTTTCTTCAACTGTCCGGCAAAGCCTTTTGATGTTCTCCGGAATGGGCTCCGTATGATGGACAAAAACACCATCGGGTATGGCATTAAGCCAGGTCGTTTCACACCCCAATACGTCCAGGAATTCAGGACAGAGCACCGCCCCCGCCCCGTTGCAGCAGTCTGTCACGACCTTGAATTTTTTCTTCCGGATCGCTCTGACATCCAAAACATCCAGCAGTTTTTTGAGATGAGCTCGAGTTGGTTTATTGACGGCATGAATCCTTTTGTGCTCGTCTGCGCTGATGAGAGTGAACTCTCCCTGATGGTAGATGTCCAGAAATTCCTGTGTCTGGGAAAAATTCAAGTACATCCCGTCTCCGTTTATGAATTTCAGCCCGTTCCAGTCCTCGGGATTATGGCTGGCTGTGACGGCAATACCGCCTGCGGCATTGCTCTCTTTGGCCAGAACCAGGAATGAAGGGATCGGACAAATACCAGCATCGACAGGCTGACAACCCACGGATAGGAGCCCGGAATAAACGGCATTTTTGATCATGACCCCCGATGCTCTGGCATCTTGTCCGACCAGGACCTTTCCTCGGCCGAGATAGGACCCAAAGGCTTGGGCGAACCGGGTAATAAGTTGCGGTGTCAAACTATCACCTACAACTCCGCGCACTCCCGAAACGCTGATCTTTAAAGAGAGTCTTTGTCTCATTTTATCCTTATCCCGGATAATTCACACAAGCTGTGTAATAAAGCTCGCGGCCTTATCCACTCTTTCCTGTGCTTTGCTTTCGGATCGACACTCGGAAATAATCCGGATCATGGGTTCTGTGGCTGAGACCCGGATGTGGATCCATCCGTCTTTCCAGTCGAACTTAATTCCATCCGAGAGATCGACTTTCTGGGATGGGTAGAGTTTTCTGATTTCGTTGATGATCGAATGAGCTTTAACGGGCGGGCAGTAGATCTTCTCTTTTTTGATATGGTATTTGGGAAGCTGGCGTACGATTGCAGAGATCTTTAACTTTTTTACTGCCATCATTTCCAAGATCATCCCCATTGACAGAAAACCATCGTAAGCGGGTTGAAACTGTCTGATAGCGACACTTCCGCTCCCTTCTCCTGCCATTACTCCATCTTCATCGATCATTTCTTGTATGCAGGGTGACTGTCCCACTTTGGCTTTGATAACCCGGCAATCTTGGCATGTGGCCACATCTTCGATCATCCGTGATGTGGACAGGTTGGTGATGACCGCCCCTGGTTTTTTCCTCAGGTAATAACTCGCAATCAGTGGGAGGGTGTATTCCTCTGACAAAGTCTCACCGTCTTCACTGACGATAGAAATGCGGCTGACATCGCTGTTGAGTAAAAAGCCAACATTTGCTTTTGTGATTTTAATTATCGAAGCCACCTCAGAAGCGTAACGCGGGCGGGGCTCTGGTTCGTGAGGGAAATATCCGGAGGGTTTGTTATTCACAGGAATCAGTTCGCAGCCGAGGTGACGGCAGAAGATGTCCACGATCGCAGCGCCTCCGCCGTTACAGGCATCGATCACCACTTTAAAGGCAGCTTTTTTGATCGTCTCTGTATCGAGAAACTTAACGAGATCTTGAAAGTAAGCATCCAGATAATCGGTCCTTGAGACCAGCGCACCAAGAGAAGCAGTAGAGACCTTTTTGAATCTCCCCAAGTGATAGATGTCCAACATCTCCTCTCCCTGATAGGAGTTCAAGTATGTCCCTTCCCGGTTGATGAAGGTCAGAGCATTCCAGTTGGCGTCATTGTGGCCAGCAGATATAGAAATGGCTCCCTTGGCTTTGAGTCTTTTTACCAAATACTGAAGGACCGGTGCTGGGCAAACGCCCAGATCGATCACGTCGCACCCGGTCGAGAGAAGGGCGGATACAGTCGCAGATTGGAGCATGGGGCCTGACAGGCGTGTATCTCTGCCGAGAAGGACTTTCTGAGAATTCAGGTAGGTGCCGAAGGCACTGGCAAAATCCATGATCAATCCGGGAGTAAGGGTATCTCCGACGATTCCCCTAATCCCAGAGATTCCGATTTTCAGAAGTTTCATATATCTCTGTGTGAAAAACGTTTATTTGGCATTGTTTTCGGGCGTCTGTGGGGGAGCGCTGAGGTCTTTGAGCATTTCGGCGACGTTTTTTAAGCCACCAAAAAAAACGATGATAACGAGAAGGGAATAGCCGAAAAGTGTGAACAAAAGGACACCCTTCCACAAGAGAACCCAATTCATGATGAGGCCTCCTGATATGCATCTTTTCTCGCCTGAGGCGCGTTTTTGTCTGGAAAAAGCAGTGAACCTGCGACCATTCCTACAATAGCGATAACAAAGGTCATAAGACCGATAAATTTATCGCTGAGATAGAAAGGGATGTTTTCTCCCTGGGTCCATGGACCGATTCCGAGGATTGCCAGTAGCCCAGCGAAGAGAGCGAGGATTGCCCCGGTTTTGCTGGCTTTTTTCCAGTACAATCCTGCAGCAACTACAGTAAAAGCTCCTGCGAGATAGATCGTTCCTGTCACGGCCATGTAATTCCAGAGGGAGACTGGAGCTTCAAACCAGAGTCCCCAGATGAGGAGGAACAACCCGATCGTGACGATCGAGATACGTGTGATGAGAAGGCGCTGTTTATCCGAGAGATGTCCCTTTTTTAGGGGAGCAATGATATCCTGGGTGATGACTGAACTCCAGCTCAGGAGGTAGCTGTCATGTGTGGACATAAAGGCGGCGATCATCCCTGCAGCGATCAATCCCAGGAAGCCTGAGGGCAACACCTTGGCGATGAATATAGGCATACCGAACTGGCTGTTGAGAGCATCCGGTCCCTGGAATGCGGAAAGGAGTTTGGGGGACTGAGAGACAAAGACGAATGCACAGATGCCCCAGAGCATAGGGATCACCCGTCGAGCGAGATAGGACACCGAGCTCCATGCGTAGAGCTGTTTGGCCACTTTAGGTGTTTTCGCAGAGAGAGCGCGAAGGGTGCCGGATTGCCAGAGAGCTCCGGCAGAGAAAGTGAGAACGACCATAAAGAGGACATAGATCATCCCGAAGCCCGAACCTTCTGCCACAGGATTGAACCAGGATGCGCTGTTGACTGTCTCCGGTGCTGTGAAGAGGTTGCTCCAACCGATCTCGCGAATGGCAAAAAAGGACCCGATGAGCATCCCAATAGAGAGGACCACAAACTGCAAAAAGTCGTTCAGGACGACAGAGACCATACCCCCGAGGACTGTGTAGATGAGGACCATGATCAGCATGGCAGACATGAAGAGTTTGAGACCCGCTGGATTACTGTAACCCGTGACACCCATCATGAATCGGGCTCCCGCTTGGAGGAATAGTCCCATGTTGAGAATTCCACCGAGAGCCAGCAGAATACCACCGATGATCCGTACGTTTTGACCGAATCGCATCTCGTAAAATTCGGGGATCGTCATAATACGCAACTGGCGCAGTTTATACACAATGAAACCAGTGATACCTATGGCAAATATGCAGACCGTTTCGATGATGCCGATATGAAAGGCGGAGAAGCCATGTCTAAAACCTAGCTCAGAATTGTACATGACTGTGACCAGTCCCAATTCTGTCCCAGTCAGAGTGGCTATTGCGATAAACAGGCGGAGGGAACGGCCTGCAACGATAAAGTCACTGAGCTGACGGACATATTTTCTGACAGAAACTCCGATGATAACCGGGATAAAGATGTAGACCGTCACAATGACCCAGTCGACCGTCTTAAAATTCGTGGCGAATACATCCATCAGTCCTCTTCTCCTCCTTAAGGCATGGTCATATCCGTGCTCTTAAACCTTATATCACATTTGCAAAACCATAGGTATTAAAATTTCGTTTAACACGGCAATCATTCCTGAATCCGTGCTGGTATGAAATACCGAATGATCAGATTGGTGATTTCGAAAACACGCTCAGTTTCCCCAGCGAGGAAACTTCGCTCGGATCCGGGCTTCCCTCACATCTCCCCTTGGAAGATGCGCCATGCCCGTCCAGCCCTTCTCACGGTTTTCTCCACCACACAATCTGAACTCTAAATAATGGGAACAAGAATACAGACCAACACAGATTCTGAAATGCTATGTTTAGTACGAAAATACGAAAAGGGTTGACATAGCCAGGCAATTGATTTACATTTTTTTTATCAGCTGGTAAAAAATTTTATATAAAGGGGTCAAAAATGGACAGTATGTATAAAGTTATCGAGCTGGTGGGGACAAGTCCAAACTCCTTCGAAGATGCCGCACGGAATGCCGTGGAGACTGCTGCGAAAAGCCTTAAAGACATCAGGGTCGCTGAGGTTACTGAATTCGATGTGAAAGTCGAAGGTGGAAAAGTCGTATCCTTTCGTGCAAAAGTCAAAGTCTCCTTCAAGTTCAAAGAGTAGAACACAGGGCAGACTTTAGGTTTAGGAGGGATTTTTTATGGATATTCAAATCACTAGTCCGGTTTTTAAGGATGGGGGAGCGATCCCAAAGAAATACACTTGCGACGATCTCGATGTATCTCCGCCCATAGAGTGGTCAA